>NZ_JAQUZF010000198.1:0-3003 GCF_028691475.1 Anaeromusa sp. | reverse complement strand
AGGGATATTCACTGCCATCGCTTAGAATCAGGCGCAGCTTGCGTTCCGTTGTTGCAGCTCCCCCGCCCATGCGCATAAATTTCAGGTAATCGTTTTCACCAACGCTAAAGCGCACCCGCACCGGATCAGTAGAAGAAATCGTCGCCAGCACCGTCGACCCGGCTGTAGCATAGTTACCAATGCTTAAATCTTTCGTGTCAATACGTCCGTCAAAAGGTGCTACTATCGTCGTATCGTTCACATCATTGTTAGCTTTTTGCAAAAGTGCCCGCTGCGCGTCTACCTGAGCCGCCGCTTGACGCTCTTCCGCCACGGCATTATCAAGTACCTGTTGAGCAATCGCCTGCTGTCCTGCCAATTGCTCATAACGAGCTACGTCGCGCCGCGTCCGACTCAGCGACGCTTCAGCCTGCGCCAGTTGCGCCTGCACATTCAATGAATTAGCTTCATACTGGCGCCGATCAATGACAAACAAGGGCTGGCCGCGATACACAGTAGTACCGCCATCCACCATTTTTTCAATAATATTCCCGCTTACCTGCGCTTTAATCTGCACTTCCTGCTTGGCTTCCACTTCGCCCACGAACTCATAGGAAACCGGCGTATCTTGCTTGATCACCTTCATGGCCTTTACAGCCACTGCTTGCCCTTGCGGCGCCTGCTGTTTGCCGTTGCATCCTGCCAGCAGCAAGCCGCTCAGCAAAAGTGCCATAACACAAGCCAGTCTTTTCTTTCCTGCGGAATTACCCCATGGTTTAAATAGCATAGATAAATGCCTCCGTTTCTTTATTCTTTACAGTTAATACGATTATGTAAACGCGATACATTACTGTTATTTTATGGATTACCTATTAATAAAACTACTTATTCTTTATTTGCTAAAAAATACCTTTAGGAAACTACTGTTTTTTTTGGACCAAGCAGTCAGTTTCAGTATTATACAGTATAACGTCTTTTCAGTAAACACACAATCTATTTTTATGGATAATAAAACTTTCATCATTCTGTTTATCCAAGATTTCAGTTACTATAACTCAGCCCTCTACTTCATAGAAATTAACGGCAATTATTTTTTTTGAAAATTCAACATTTTTCCGTCGTCGCCTTGTTTTTTGGCAGGAAATATTCTCCAAACAAGGAACTAGTTAACTAACCCCGTCAGTCCTAGTTTTAAAGGAGGAATCGTTGATGGCATGGATCTATTTGGTTATTGCGGGATTGTTCGAGATCGGCTGGCCTCTCGGTTTAAAAATGGCGCAAACCATGGAAGGAAAACAATTTACAGGCCTTGCCATAGCGGTAATCGCCATGGGACTTAGCGGTTTTTTTCTATTTACGGCGCAAAAGGACATTCCCATGGGCACAGCGTATGCCGTCTGGACCGGCATCGGGGCTGCAGGTACATTTATATTGGGGATTATACTATATAACGATCCCATCGGGATTTTACGTATCGCATCGGTGCTCCTCATCATTGCCGGTGTCATCGGTTTGAAATTAGCACATTAAAACTTCGTTTCTTTATGGCCGATAATGACACTCTCAAACGAGCATACACTCGCCAATAATAAACAGGCTTGCAGCCTATCCCGACTGCAAGCCTGTTCTTTTCCATTTTCCTATTAGCAGCGTCCGGCTATGCGAGGCGCTTCCAGTCTCGCTGCCACAGGGCAGTCTTTCCCCAAAAGCGGCCGTACGTATTCCAAAAAAGCGGGAGTAATGTCGTTGCCTGCTTCATTAATGAAGGAATCCGGCATGTAACGCGTTTTGCCCGCCAATTCGATCAACGGCGTCAATCGATACGCAGCCGCATAATCGCCCACTCGGTGAATGGTTACGGAGCCATTCGTTTCCTGCCCAAATGCAGCAAACTGAACCGCTTTCTCCCCAGCTTCCCGCGCTTCCGCCGCATCAACGGAAGACACGCAGCCTAAGAAAGAGCGCTGCAGGTAGCCGAAGGTATCACAACGCACTCGCGAAATGCCTAGTCCTTCCTTAAGCTTTTTCGAAAGACAGTCTCCCAATGCGCCGGTTCCGGACAAGGTAGCGTTGCCATGAGCGTCCCGTTCCACCTCATCAACAAGACTCAATAAAAGCGGTTGTCCTGATTTGTCGCAAATCCCCTCAGAGACGGCCACTACGCAAAAACCGTATTGTTCATGTACACGCCGTACATCCTCCAAAAAAGCTGCTAATGAAAAAGAACGCTCCGGCAGATATACCAAATGCGGACCATCTCCCTCATAGCGCCGCGCCGCAGCAGCGGCCGCTGTCAAAAAGCCGGCGTGCCGCCCCATGACAATACCGACATACACACCGCCTAAGGATCGCATATCCAACGACACCCCCGCAAAGGCCTGCGCTACAAAGCGAGCTGCCGAAGCATAACCCGGAGTATGGTCGGTAACAAGCAAATCATTGTCAATAGTTTTCGGTACATGAATCGCTTTGAGAGGATACTTCTCCCGCGCTGCTTCTTCACTGATGATCAGCAGCGCATCTGACGAATCATTGCCCCCTATATAGAAGAAATAACGAATATCATGGGCTTTCATAACAGCAAACATCTTCTTGCAAAAATCCGCTTTAGGCTTTACACGCGTAGAACCCAAGGCTGCCGAAGGAGTTGCCGCTACCGCTTCCAAATTGGCCTCTGTTACTTGCGTCAAATCGACAAATTCTTCTTTTGCCACGCCTTCCACACCATGCAGTGCCCCGTAAATACGGCTTTCCGGACTTAACCGCCGCACTTCCCGGACAATGCCGGCCAGACTTTGGTTGATTACTGCCGTCGGTCCACCACCCTGCGCAATCAAAACATTGCCCTTCATCGTCATAACCTCACTCCTTTTACTCTATACTCTGAAGACTATACCAGCCCCGCCGGCGCAAAACAAGCGCCTCTTTCTCTTTTTTATCCCAGCAGACCATCTCTGCGGCTTGTTTGTCCCCCCCTACAACTATCCACTTCTATTAAGTGACGTTTTTCATAGCTATATCTTG
>NZ_JAQUZF010000070.1:0-13986 GCF_028691475.1 Anaeromusa sp. | reverse complement strand
GCAATCACATCTTCCAAACGCCCGCTGCCATTTGTGCTAAGCACCAACCGCTGGTTATTAATTAAACGGAAGGCCACTTCCGGATGTGACAAGGCAAGGCGCGTTATAATATCGTGGATTTGGGCGCTTTCCGCAGCCGGTTTTTTTAAAAATTTGAGACGGGCTGGAAGATTAAAGAAAATATCCCGCACTAAAATAGTTGTGCCCACGCCGCCTCCCGCTTCGGTCACTTCCAGCGTTTGGCTTCCCTCCATGACAATTTGCGTCGCCAAGGCATCCTCTTGACGCCTTGTAGTCAGGGTAAAACGGGAAACAGACGCAATGCTCGGCAACGCCTCGCCGCGGAATCCCAGGCTGGCGATATGGTATAAATCATCAGCGCTGCGTATTTTACTGGTAGCATGACGCAGCATAGCCGTCTGCGCGTCCGTGGCGCTCATACCCCAGCCGTCATCGCTGATGCGAATGCTTTCACAGCCTCCGGCTGCGATCTCCACCTCTACATTGCGGCTGGCGGCGTCAATAGCGTTCTCCACCAGTTCTTTGACTACCGACGCCGGCCGTTCCACCACCTCGCCGGCGGCTATTTGGTTTGCTGTATGCGTGTCTAATACCTGTATAATATCTTCCATGCCTAGCGCCCCATTTCTTCCTTAGCTTGATTTTGCAAGCGAAACAACGTATTCAACGCTTCAATGGGCGTCAGGCTCATTACATCCAACGCTAAAAGTTCTTCACTCAAAGCGCTGCCGAACAAGGTGAGCGGCGGCTCTTCTTTTCTGACTGTCGGCGCGGTTGCTTCTCTGACGGCGCAGGTTTCCAAATCAGCCAACACTTCTTTAGCCCGCTGAATGACTTTTGACGGCAGCCCCGCCAGTTGCGCCACATGAATGCCGTAGCTTTTGTCAGCTCCGCCCGGCACAATGCGCCGCAGAAAAACAACATTATTGCCTTTTTCCCGCACCGCCACCGAGTAGTTGCGAATACCGCTCCAAGCGTTCTCCAGTTCTGTCAGTTCATGATAGTGCGTGGCAAAGAGCGTTTTGCAGCCAATCTGTTTCTTGATGTATTCCACTACGGCCCGGGCAATGCTCATCCCGTCAAAAGTACTGGTTCCCCGACCGATTTCATCGAGAACAACCAAGCTGTTTTTCGTAGCGTGGCGCACAATGGCGGCCACTTCATTCATTTCCATCATAAAGGTGCTTTGACCGGTTGCTAAGTCATCGCTGGCGCCGACGCGGGTAAAAATCCGGTCTACCGGCGAAATAACCGCACTGCGCACAGGCAGAAAGCTGCCTGTCTGCGCCATAAGCACCAACAGCGCCACTTGGCGCATATACGTAGATTTCCCCGCCATATTCGGGCCGGTAATAACCATAACGTCTTCCACCCCTGGGAAAAGCTGCGTATCGTTAGGCACAAACAGTTCGCCCTTGAGGAGACGCTCAACAACTGGATGCCGACCATCCTGAATCTGAATGCTGCCGTTTTCTTCAAGGCGGGGACGCACATATTGATGGCGCACAGCAGCGTCGGCAAAGCTATGCAGTACATCCAGCACAGCCACGCGCCGCGCCGTAGCCTGCAGTCCGCAAAGCTCTTCTTTCACCCGGTCGCGCAAGCGACAGAACAGATGATATTCCAGTTGCACAATACGCTCCTGGGCGCCCAAAATTTTAGTTTCAAATTCCTTTAATTCCGGCGTAATATACCGTTCGGCATTAGCCAAGGTCTGCTTGCGCTGAAAATAAGCAGGCACCGCAGAGGTATTCGCGTGGGTAACCTCCAGATAATAGCCAAACACCTTGTTATAGCCAATCTTCAACGAACGAATGCCTGTCTTTTCCTTCTCCGAACGCTCAAATTCTTGGACCCAGCATTTGCTGTCCCGGGCCACTTCTCGCAGTTCGTCCAGCTCACTGTCATAACCGCTGCGAATCATGCCGCCTTCACGCACCGAAACAGGCGGGGACTCTACAAAAGCCGTCCCAATCTCTTGAGCCAGCTCCGCATGGCTTTCCCAGGTCGCGTATAGCTCGCGCAACAGCGGACTCTGCGCCTGGTTCAGCACATCCCGCAGCGCCGGCAATTGCGCCAGCGACTGGGACAAAGACACCAGATCTCTGGCATTGGCGGTTCCCAGCTCCACCCTGGTGACAATGCGCTCGAAATCATAAATTCCTTCCAGCGCCTCTATCAGCCCTTGCCGCAGCAGCGGCGCGCCAGTCAATTCTTCTACCGCCTCATGGCGCTTGGTAATATCTTTTGGATACCGCAGCGGCTGCTCCAGCCAGTGCTTTAGCAGCCTGCCGCCCATAGCGGTGCGCGTAAAATCCAGCACCTGCAGCAGCGTCGCTTTTCTGCCTCCGTCGCGAAGGTTGCGGGTAATCTCCAAATTGCGCAGCGTCGACGCATCCAGCAGAAGATATTGCTGCTGCGTCTGTTCCGCCAACCGATTGATATGGGCTAAATTAGTTTTAACGGTCTCATGCAAGTAGCATAAAAGATGCTCCACTGTTTGACCGGCTTCCTTGTCGCCCGGTTGCTCCTCTGGCGCAAAATGTTGTTTTACAAAAGACGCAGCCTCCGGCGCGAACGCCCGCTGCTCCGGGCGGCAATTCAAGCGATCCTGCGAAAAATCGTCCAATTCTGTCCAATAGCTTAAATGCCCGGATACAATAATCTCTTTAGGCTGCAGACGATACAAGGCATCCCATAAAAGCGGCTTTTCCCCTTCACCGTCCATGACGCTCCAAAAACATTCTCCGGTAGACAAATCCGCCGCCGCCAGATACACTCGCCCATTTTCCCCTTCTCGAACAAGAGCCAAATAGTGGTTGCTTTTTTCGCTCAAGGACACTTCTCCTAAAAAAGTCCCCGGCGTCACAATGCGCACCACTTCGCGCCGCACCAGCCCTTTGACCTGTTTGGGGTCTTCAACCTGCTCGCAAATGGCCACCTTGTATCCTTTTTGCACCAACCGCGATAAATAGTTTTCCGCCGCATGATAGGGAATGCCGCACATAGGAATGCGTTTCCCTTGGCCGCCTTCCCGCGAGGTCAAGGTGATTTCCAGCTCGCGCGAGGCCAGTTCCGCATCTTCAAAAAACATCTCATAAAAATCGCCTAAACGAAAAAAAAGAATTTCTTGCGAGTGACGGCTTTTTACTTCCCTATATTGTTCCAGCATCGGCGTATAGGCTGTCGCCATAACCGGTTCCCCCTTTGGTTACACTGATTCCCCTTTGAGAATCCATGTCTGCGCTTTGGTAATACGAACCTGAATCAAATCCCCTGGCTTTTGTCCTGCCTGATGCGGCCACAGCACCAACTTGTTGCCGCGGGTACGACCAGCCCAATGCTTGGAATTGGTTTTGCTGGGCCCTTCTATAAGAATATCCTGACAAGTATGAAGCAATTTTTCATTGCAAGCCAAAGCTACTTTTTCCTGCAAAGTAAGCAAGCGCTGCAAGCGCTCCTTCTTCACAGCCAAAGGCACTTGCTCCTTCATTTCAGCAGCCGGCGTTCCTGAACGGCTGGAATATAAGAAGGTATACGAAGCGTCAAAACCAACCTCTTCCACTAATGCTAAGGTATCAGCAAACATTTCTTCGGTCTCTCCAGGAAAACCGACAATCAAATCCGTAGTCAGCACCGCGTCTGGTACAGCAGCTCGGACTTTGCGCACAAGTTCCAAATAATCCTCCCGCGTATAGCCCCGGTTCATCTGCCGCAAAATCTCATTATTCCCTGCTTGAATAGGCAGGTGGAAATGCGTAGTAATATGCTTGCTTTGCGCCACAGCCTCAATTACTGCCTCGTCCATGTCGCGTGGATGCGACGTCATATAGCGAATACGCAAAAGGCCGGGAATATCATCCAGCGCCCGCAGCAGCGCCGCAAAGGTATTGGACGTCCCTTTGCCGTAAGAGTTCACATTCTGTCCCAGAAGGGTGATTTCCTGATAGCCTTCGGCCGCCAGCCCCCGTACCTCTTCCACAATATCAGCTAGCTCCCGGCTGCGCTCCCGCCCCCGAACGTACGGAACAATGCAATAGGTGCAAAAATTATTGCACCCAAACATAATCGGCACCCAAGCGGCTACGCCGCTTTTGCGCACCACCGGCATTTCTTCAACAATTTGCGTTTCCGCTTCCGCCAGCACCGACCTCTCGCCGGTGCGTTGTTCCCCCAGCCATGCCGCCAAATGGTGGATCATATTGGTTCCCATAACCAAATCCACGTGAGACGCTTTGCGCAAAAGGCGCTCTTTGTCCTTTTGCGCCATGCAGCCTGTAATGATAATACGTATATGGGGGCGCTCTTGTTTATGGCGCTTTAATTCGCCAATTTTCCCGTATATCTTTTTCTCGGCGCTTTCCCGCACACAGCACGTATTGATGACAATTACGTCCGCTTCTTCCAGATTATCTGTCGCCAGATACCCCTGGGAAGCCAGCTGTCCGGCCATTTTCTCCGAGTCATTCTCATTCATTTGGCATCCGTAGGTCAAAATGCAATAGAAACCGTTCATGGCAACTCCTTTACGTACCCATTAATACTAAAAGTCTATCTTTTTTATTATAGCCGCAAATCCCCTCGCTGTAAAAGCGTCAATAGAAAAAACGCTTTCCCTAGAGCCTTTGACAGGCCTCAAGAAAGCGTCCTTATGTTTTACTTCTTTTTGTTCAGAGCCATGCGCAGGCCCATGCAAATGACAAATACGCCAAAAAAACGGCGCAACATCTCAGGTGGAATGCTTTGCACCAAGCCGGAGCTGCCTAAAGCGCCGAAACCAGCCCCGAGAGCCAACCAAAAAGCCACCTTGTATCTGACAATCCCTTGGCGATGAAAACGCCACAAACCAGTCAAAGCGGTCGGAATGATGACCAAAAGCGAAATACCTTGCGCCGCATGCTGCGGAATACCCATGAGAAACACCATCATCGGCACCAAGATCATGCCGCCGCCAACGCCCATAAGGCCGCTTAAAATACCAGCCGATACTCCCGCTAAGACAATAACCGCCAACGCTTCCATCAGCCGCCCACCACCATTCGCAGGCCAACAAGCGCCAAAAATACGCCAAACATGCGTTTAAGCTGCGCTGCAGGTATCTTAGACATCCAGCGAGACCCCACAGCGGCGCCGACGACACTGCCTGCCGTCAACATGGCAGCAACACTAAAATCCAGTTGGCCGTGCAAACCATAGACGAGGGCGCTAGCAGCCGCAGTCGGAATGATCACCGCCAGAGACGTAGCGTGAGCCTCGTGTTGAGATAAACCAAGAAGAGATACCATAACAGGTACCAGCACTATGCCGCCGCCAATGCCGAGCATCCCGCTCAGTACGCCAGCCAGCACTCCGTAAAGTACAATGCGTCCTGTGTACACTTCCATTTTCTCAGCCTCGCTTTTCTTGGATAATCAATCCATGCTCAAGCTGCGCACCACCAAATTGACCTCAAAAACCGTCATGCCTGTTGTATATTCGACAGCTTCCCGAATACGCCGTTGCACCGCTGGCAATTCTTGAGAAATTACCGTCCCAAAGCGCACCACCAAATCCGCAGTAATTTGGACTCCCTTGTCCTTTACCTTGCGAATTTGCACCTTCCCCACTTTGGCAATAAAATCTGTGTCCAGAGCTTCTTTCTGTGTTACCGCCACCAGAACGTCATCGGCAATCAGCAGCTTGCCATAATAGCTGAACGTAGGACGGACAATGGATTTTTCGCCCAGCTTGCGCCGCGTCGCCGAAGAACGGCGGCTGAAAATTTCCAATGAATCCACCAAATATCCTGAAAAATGGGGTTTTAACTCGATTGTCGGCACGGGAATAATATGTTTCCCCTCCCGCAGCCTGGCTTTACGAGCTTTAGCAATTTCCGTCGGACTGGCAATTTCTTCAATGCGAATAATTTTTTGAATAGGCGGGAGTTTGAGAATTCTAACAATTTTTTCCACCATGCCATCGGAAGTTCCCAGCACTAAAATACGCTGCGGCTTGACCCTTTCAATCGCTTCTCTTACTTCGGCGGCATGCTCCGGATCCGTAAAAATAGCCCGGCGTACCGCGCCAATCTTATTGGGCTCCTTTTTAGCCGATTTACCGGCAATAATTTTACTGTCCTTAATGAACAAACCATCATCAATCAAGGCATCTGCAGCCTGTTCATGCGCGACAATCAAGGCCCGATGACTCTTACCAGTACCACTTGGCCCAACGAATGCAAACACGTCCATAGCATGCCTCCTTTCATAAAATCCTCTGTTTCTATCACCTTACTGGAAACTCCCTCGCTTTGTCAAGGGAGACCGAGCTTACAGTTTGCGCTTTTCCATGGCCAGCTGCAATTCCAAGACTATCGTATCTGGCGCCTGAAATACGCCCAGCATTTCAGGAAACCTTCCGGGAATTGCGTGAAAATCAGACCCTCCTGTAGCCAGAATTCCGGCTGCCTGCGTCCAAGCAAGGTATTCTTGTTGCTGCTGCTTTGTGTGCATCGGATGGAATACCTCCAGTCCTTCTGCGCCGGCGGCCAACACTTTTTTCACAACCTGGTCGTCTCCCGCCAGTCCGGGATGCGCCATCACCGCTACGCCGCCAGCCCCTTGAATCAACTCGATTACCTCAGGATATTTCAGACGGCGATGCGGCACATAAGCCGGCCCATTTTTATGCAAAAGTGCGTGAAACACTTCCCCCACAGTAGCAAAGGCGCCCATAGCCACCAAGGCTCTTGCTACATGCGGCCTGCCGATAGAGCCGCCCCCCGCCTGAGCCGCCACATCCTCCAGCTTCAAAAAATAGCCAAGCCCTCTTAGTTTGTCTACCATTTCTCCCGCTCTATTTTGACGGCTTTCCGCCAGCAAGGCCAATTCCTTCTGAAAAAAAGACCGCCGCCAATCCATTCCATAACCTAGAACATGCACTTCATGACCTGGAATGTCGGTGCTAAATTCAATGCCCGGAACAAATTGCAGCCCTTCGGGCCAGGCAAATGCTTCCGCTTCCTCCAGCGCCCGCGTAGTATCATGGTCGGTAATAGAAACCATCTTCAGTTCAGTTGCGACAGCCGCCTCATAGACTTGCAGCGCTGTCCACCGTCCATCCGAAGCCAGCGTATGAATATGCAGATCTACACTCATAACCGCACCAAACTTTTGGCGATTTCCAGCAGCGTAAGCACCCCAGCGCCGCTGCCTCCTTTCACCCAAGCCCCCGAAGTCTTAAGCAGTGTCGCTGTACCTGCGATATCCAAATGCGCCCAAGGCGTTTCCTTGGCAAAAGCGCCGATGAAAAGACCTCCCGTAATCATGCCGCCATAGCGGCCTCCAGTATTTTTCAAATCCGCGATATCGCTTTTCAACAATTCTGCATATTCTTCGTCATGCGGCATCAGCCAAGTTTTCTCCCCTGCTTGCTCGCTAGCTGCCACAATCAAATCGGTCCAAGCTGAATCATTGCCCAAAAGACCGCTGCGCACTCGACCCAAAGCCACCATGCAAGCGCCGGTAAGCGTCGCTACATCAATGATGCGCTGCGCTCCTTCATGCCGGGCGTAAGCCACAGCATCCGCCAAAATAAGGCGCCCTTCCGCATCGGTGTTAATCACTTCAATGGTCTGTCCGTCCATGGCGGTTACGATATCTCCCGGTTTCAGGGCTTTACCGGAAGGCATATTTTCCGCACAAGGAAGCACTGCCAAAAGATTCACTGGCAAGTTTAAAGCAGCAATTGCATCCATCGCCGCCAGCACGGCAGCCGCCCCGGACATGTCATCTTTCATCTCCTGCATGCCATCGCCCGGCTTCAAGCTGATGCCGCCACTGTCAAAGGTAATGCCTTTGCCTACAAAAGCGGCATCCCAAGGCTTGCCTTTAACCCCGCCGCAATAGCGCAGTACAATAAGCCGCGGCGGCGCCTCGCTGCCCTGAGCCACGGCGCTCAATGCCCCCATGCCGGCAGCTTTTATCCGCGCAGCGTCCCAAACATCTACATCCATGCCATGCAGCGTCGCCAAACGCTGCGCTTCTTCCGCCATCTTTTCCGGTGTCATAACTGCCGCCGGCTGATTGACCCAGTTTCTGGCTTGCAGCACGGCTTCCGCCGTTACAATGGCATTTTGCATCGCCTGTTCTAACGATGGTGTTATTGCCTGCCGGGTCTGAAAAAATAGTTTTTGCAGCACCGTTTCTTTCTTTTTACTCTTATAGCAGTCGAAACGGTATCCTCCCAGTATAGCTCCCAAAGCCGCTTCATAGACGCTCTCTTCCAGCGGCAAAGCCAATTCATCAAAAAGAAAAATGCTTTGAGAGACTTTGGCTTTTTCCAGCGCGCGTACGGCCTGGCCCAAACAAAAACGAACCCCTTGGACAGTTAGCTTCTCGCGCTTGCCAAATTGCAGCAAAAAAAGGTCAGGCAAATCATCTTGGCAGGAACGGAGCAGAAAGGTATCTCCCTTGTCATTACAGCAGACTTCCTGTCCTAGCCAAGCGCTCAAACGCCCCTGCAGCTGCGCATCTACTTTCTTGCCTTCTTCTCCCAGAAAATTTTCTCCCTGAAAGACCGGTAAAACCACCGCAGCTCCTTTTGCCGTATTCTTTCCAAGCCACTCTATTTTCATCGTCATACACCTCTTATAAAAAATAAGAAACCTGTTCAGCGAATGAACAGGTTTTCTCTGAACTCTGTTTCAGCGCGGCTCTACAATCAACTTCATTGCAGTCCGCTCTTCCCCTTCAATCAGAATATCTGTGAAGGCCGGGATGCAAATTAAATCAACTCCATGAGGAGCGACAAATCCTCTGGCTATAGCAACCGCTTTGACAGCCTGGTTCAAGGCTCCTGCGCCAATCGCCTGCATTTCCGCGCCGCCGCGTTCGCGCAATACCCCTGCCAGCGCCCCTGCGACCGAATTAGGATTCGACTTTGCTGATACTTTTAAAACTTCCATTTCCGTTGACCTCCTTTGTCGTATAAAGCCTCGATGTTCGGTACACATAAAGGAGGTATTCGGTTTTAGAAAGAAAAATCCTTTTTCTTACAGAAAAAAATTCAAACAATTTTAACAAGCGCAAATTATAAGGCTTTCTGAATGCGCCGAAATTCATGAACGCATTTCCGCCGCAAATCAAAGTCTACATAAAATCCACATAAAGACGCCGCCCCAGAGGCCACTTCAAAACGCACTGGCAAACCAGTCAGAAACTTCTGCAGCACAATGTCCTTATCCATGCCAAGGATGGAATTATCCGCCCCAGTCATGCCCAAATCGCTTAAATAAACGGTACCTTGGGGGAGAACCTGCTCATCCGCAGTCTGTACATGGGTATGCGTTCCCACCACGCAAGCTACACGCCCGTCCAAGTAATAACCTAAGGCTTTTTTCTCCGAAGTCGCTTCCGCATGCATTTCCACAACAATCAAATCCGCCTTGCTGCCAATCTGGCGCAAGATCTCGTCAGCCGCTCGAAACGGACAGTCCACAGGCGGCATATACACCCTGCCTGCTAAGTTCACAACGGCAATACGAGCAAAGGGAGTTTCAAACACCCCCCAGCCCCTCCCGGGAGTCCCGGACGGATAGTTGGCAGGGCGCAAAAGACGCGGCTCCGCATCAATGCATTTGAAAATATCCCGCTTATCCCAGATATGGTTGCCGCTTGTTACCGCGTCAACACCTTGCTGTAAAAACTCCTGCAAAATGTCAGGAGTCAAGCCTACGCCGCCTGCGGCGTTTTCCCCGTTAGCAATGACAAAATCCAAATCCAGTTCGCGCCGCAGCTCGGGAATCAAAGTCTGCGCCGCCTGTCGTCCCGGACGACCGCAAATATCACCAACAAAGAGAACTTTCAAAACGGCCTCCTCACTGCGTATATACCAACACGCGTCCCTCTTCCCGAATACCAATCAAGGTTTGCGGCGGTAAGCGGCGGATGCTTTGAAATAAACCATCTAAATACTCTTCATCTCCGGGTATTTCCTCCGTTCCCGGAGGCAGCTCCGCCTGATAATCTACCACTAACTCGGCTCCCAACTGATCCTTCAGCACTTCCACCAACACGGAAATTTCGCCGCGCGACAAGCTGTTCAGATCTCGCACTATCGTCAAAAAAGTCACGCCTTCATGAAAAGAGTATTCAAATTCCATCGCGTCATACACATACCCCTCCAACAAATGATAGGCGGTTGCGCTTTCAAACAGCAGTTCTCCCAGCGAACGCGCGCGTTCTTCCTCCAAGGTTTCTTGTACAAAGAAAGTCAAGTGAAGAACTCGTTCTTCCGCCCCCAACTCCAGATAGCCGATTTCCGGATACCGCGTCAAAATAGCAAACAATAGATTGACGCCTTCTGGAAATGCTTCTTCCTGCATTACTTTACTCATAATTCTCCCCCTTGCTGCAGCGCTATGCACGCCTTGTAGCCAATCAAAGCAGAAGGAAAAGAAACGACCTTAAACAAGGTCGTTTCTTTTCGTTATTTTGCGTATTCAACAGCGCGAACTTCTCGGATTACCGTTACTTTAATCTGTCCCGGATATTCCAGTTCATTCTCAATCCGTTTAACAATATCCCGTACCAAGCGAACCGACGCTAAATCGTCAATTTTTTCAGGTTTGACCATAATGCGCACTTCGCGGCCTGCCTGAATGGCAAAGGATTTTTCTACGCCTTCAAAGGACTCGGCGATTTCTTCCAACCGGCTCAAACGCTTCAAATAGCTTTCCAAGCTTTCCCTGCGGGCGCCCGGACGAGCTGCCGAGATGGCATCTGCCGCCGCCACAAGTACTGCTTGCACTGTCCGCGGCTCTTCATCGCCATGATGCGCCAAGATGGAGTTAACCACTTCCGGCGACTCACGAAATTTCTTCGCCAAATCACCGCCAATGGTAACATGGGACCCTTCCATTTCATGGTCCACTGCTTTTCCTAGATCATGGAGCAAACCGGCCCGTTTCGCCAGCATAACATCCACACCCAGCTCGGCAGCCATAACGCCAGCCAAGTGAGATACTTCAATAGAATGTTTAAGAACATTCTGTCCATAGCTGGTGCGATATTTCAAACGGCCCAAAAGCCGAATGATTTCAGGATGCAAACCATGAACGCCGGTCTCAAAGGTAGCTTGTTCGCCGGCTTCTTTAATGCGCTGCTCAACTTCCTTCTGGGCTTTTTCTACCATTTCTTCAATCCGCGCCGGGTGAATACGGCCATCGGTAATTAGCTTTTCTAAAGCTAAGCGGGCAACTTCCCTGCGCACCGGATCAAAGCCGGAAAGAATAACCGCTTCCGGCGTGTCGTCAATAATCAAATCAATGCCTGTCAATGTTTCCAAGGTACGAATATTGCGGCCTTCACGACCAATAATGCGACCCTTCATTTCATCATTAGGCAAGGCTACCACAGAAACTGTGGTTTCAGCAACATGATCGGCTGCACAGCGTTGAATCGCCGCAGACACGATTTCCCGCGCCTTCTTATCGGCTTCTTCTTTCGCCTGCTGCTCCAGTTCTTTGATCATAATAGCTGTTTCATGACGAATTTCTTCTTGTGCCCGAGCCAGCAACAACGTACGCGCCTCTTCCGACGACATGCCGGAAAGACGTTCCAATTCCGCCAACTGCTTTTCATAGACCGCATTAATTTTTTCCTGGGCGCGCTCTACTTCGCCTTCCTTACGGCCTAAAACTTCTTCCTTTTTTTCCACAGCATCCATTTTTCGATCCAGATTTTCTTCTTTCTGAACCAAACGACGTTCTAGACGCTGCAATTCGCCACGACGTTCTTTGCCTTCACGTTCCATTTCCACGCGCAAACGGTGAATTTCCTCTTTGGCTTCCACCAAAGCTTCCTTTTTTCGCGCTTCTCCGGTCCGCTCGGCTTCTTCTACAATTTTCCGCGCCGCTTCCTCTGCGGAGGCAATCTTGGCTTCTGCGGTACTTTTTCGAATCCAATATCCCGCTCCGACTCCGACTGCTCCCATGACAACGGCTGCTGCAATTACTTCGATAATAACTCGACACCTCCTTTTTTTATAACTACTTCATATGGCTCTAGTTCATCTGTAGTACGGCATCGTTCTCCATGCCGAGACGCATCACGAGACCTCTTGTTATGCATAAAGGAAAAGCCGAGCTATCACTCGGCTTTTGCATCAACAAACCTAAGCATCCCCCCGACATCTCGGCAAGGAAATGACCGTATGGATGTTGTCAACCTCTGGCGAGTTAACGATTTTATTTTACTTGGTTTTTACAACAGTGTCAAGAAGACGCCCCGTTGTCCGCCAAGTACAAAGCCACGGTTCGCCGCGCCACAGCCGCCGAAAATCCTCTTTGCCATAAAAAACGCAGTAAACGTTGTTCTTCTTCACCGCCGGAACGAAAACGTCTTTGTAATAGCCGCAAAGCCCTTTCCTCTTCGCCAGGCAGCTCGTCCTCCTGCGCTGCCCAGGCTTCTGCTACATCCTCTCCGGCAAAGCCCTTTTGTCGGAGAATCTGCTCAATGCGCAAGCGCCCGTAGCGTCCTTCCTGCACTTTCAGCAGCACTTGGCGTTTACAAAGGCGCTGATCGTTCAGGTAATTCCACTGTTCCAATTGTGCTAACGCTTCCTGCAACGCTTCTTCCGCCGCTCCCTTACGCCGCAATTTTTCCGCCAATTCCTGTTTGCTGTAAAAGCGGCGCTGCAACATCTGCAGCGCCGCTTTTACTACTTCACGGGACGTATTCATTCGTCATTCCCAGTTTCTTTCGCAGTTTTAGCTTCCTCCGCCTCTTCTGCCGGCAATTTGCTGCCAAGGAGTTTTTGCCGAATTTGCACTTCAATTTCATCTGCCACTGCCGGGTTTTCCTTGAAAAACTGTTTGATGTTTTCCCTTCCTTGTCCCAGCCGATTGCTTTGATACGAATACCAGGAACCGCTCTTTTCAAGAATATCCAAATCGGTCGCCATATCCAAGATAATTCCTTCTCTAGATATGCCTTCGCCGTACACAATATCAAATTCTGCTTGCCGGAAAGGCGGCGCCACCTTGTTTTTTACAACTTTAACCCGGGTGCGATTGCCAATGATATCGTTGCCTTGTTTAACACTGTCAATGCGCCGCACGTCCAGACGAATGGTGGAGTAAAACTTCAACGCCCGACCGCCTGTCGTTGTTTCCGGATTGCCGAACATGACCCCTACTTTTTCTCGAATCTGGTTAATAAAAACCGCAGTACAACGAGATTTACTGATGGCGCCTGTCAATTTCCGCATGGCCTGCGACATCAAGCGCGCTTGAAGCCCCACATGGGAGTCGCCCATTTCGCCTTCAATTTCCGCTTTAGGAACCAACGCGGCCACCGAATCGATAACAATGATGTCAATAGCGGAACTGCGCACTAAAGCATCGGTAATTTCCAGCGCCTGTTCGCCATTATCCGGCTGTGAAATTAATAAGTTGTCAATGTCTACGCCCAGCTTACGGGAATATACTGGATCGAGCGCATGCTCGGCATCAACAAACGCGGCTACGCCGCCTAAACGCTGCGCCTCCGCAATCATATGTAACGCAACCGTAGTTTTACCAGACGACTCCGGTCCGTAAATCTCCACAACACGCCCCCGCGGCACACCGCCAACGCCCAGGGCGACATCCAAGGACAATGCGCCTGATGGAATTACTTCTACGTTCATCTTCGCAGCGGCCTCGCCAAGCTTCATAATCGAGCCTTTGCCGAAATCTTTTTCAATCTGCTTGACTGCCTGCTCTAACGCCCGCATCTTTTCCGCATTCTGTCGCTCCATTGTTCTGCCCCCTTCATTTTTCCTCTTTCATTTTACCAAACAAAGGTTCGGAAAGTCAAGAAGAGGCTGCAAGAAAAAGCTGCTGTGTGATCTTTTGAAAGGGATAAAGGATTGAACAAGAGAATCGGAGTCACGGGAGGGTGCGACTGAGGCTACGGCGGCCGTGATTGTATTTGAGACTTTTAT
>NZ_JAQUZF010000069.1:0-14056 GCF_028691475.1 Anaeromusa sp. | reverse complement strand
CACCGTCCTTTGCGTAAGGTTAGGGTTGCACTTACTGATTCGCATTTGTGGGGGTGAAGTCCTTTTTATTGCCTAAAAACCCGTTGATTTTTCTCGGGTTCTAGAATATGAAAATCACTCAAATAACAAGCACGAAGACGGCCAGGAAATTTGTTTCACCTGCTTGCCTGCCAGCTTTGAATTCACACAGACAAGCACTTCCACAATACTGCGCAAAGCTTGGACGCTTTCGGCTTTTCTTTTACCCTGCTTAAGTAATGCTTTTTCTAAAAGAACTTCATATATAGGCTGTACACGCAGCAGATCCGCCGTTAAATACGCAATCATAGACACAAAAACCAATGGCAGCATATGGTGAAAAGCCCCAGACATTTCCATAATCAAAATACTTCCGGTAATAGGAGATTTTACAACTGCTGCAAAACATGCCGCCATAGAGAAAATTATTATATTGGCGCTATAAAACGAATCAAGAAGTCCAAACTGAACAAACCCATAGCTAAATAAGCTTCCTCCTAGCGCTCCAATAACCAGCATGGGCAAAAAGATGCCCCCTGGAACACCAGAACCATAGCTAATAAGCGTAAAGAAAAATTTAGCCGCCAACAAAGACAGCAAATACAAGAATCCAAAATTCGTTACTGTCAATTCATTTACCAGACCGTTGCCGCCTCCCAAAACCTCAGGCAACAGCAGCGCAAATACTCCGGCAAAAGCCAAGGGAAGCAACGCTTTGGAAAAGACGGACACCGGCAACAGCTTTTCGAATAGACTTCCCGCCACCAGCAACCCTTTATTAAATGCCGCGCCGAGAATACCCATCCCCACGCCTAGCACCAGCAGAATCCCAAAGCTTGCCACTGGAAACACTGGAACTCCAGCAAATGTAAAAACAGGGTTCTCACCATAAAAATATTGCGACAACACTGTCGCTGTCAATGACGCCGTAATCGCGGATACAAGCACCGCCGGTGAGAAATTCTTATGTAGCTCTTCTAAAGAAAATACAACCCCTGCCAGGGGCGCATTAAATGCCGCTGCCAAACCAGCGCTAGCCCCGCTGGTCAACAAATAACGCTCCTCCATGCGACTTCTTCCCCATAGACGGCTAATCCCTTGTCCAACCACCGCGCCCAACTGAATGGACGGCCCCTCTCGGCCTAAAGAAAGCCCTGCGCCAATAGCCGTCACGCCGCCTGCAAGCTTAGCAACCAGTACGCGCAGCCACGGCATGCGCATAACACCGCCTAATACTCCTTTCACCTGTGGAATACCACTACCTGACGCCATCGGCTCCCAAGCAACTAAGGCATGAAGAATCCCTGCGATCAAGAGAGATAAGCCAATCCAGCCGCATATCGAAATCCAAGATGCGTCTTTTATAGCCATCTGATATAAAAAATTCCTCAGTACTTCCGCGTTTTCTAAGGCGTATCGAAAAAACACTACCACTCCGCCTGCCACCGCGCCAACCAAAACGCTCTCCGTAAACAGCTTAAAACGAAAATTACGCCACTGTAACAGCGCTCCATAGGCGCTACTCACTCGATACTTGCGCATAACCTAACCTCTTCCTAGTTTTCTATTTTCTTATTGTACCACGCCGCTTCTTCCGCTACCGTTTATTTTTTAATTCCGCTCCAAAAATAATTCTCTATTGATAAATTTGACTAAGGAGCAATTGTTGTGTTATTATAAGTACAAATAGAATATGTGTTTTTTAGGAGGAGCCTGTCACCAAGGGCTCTTTTTGTTTTCTTCGCTGTATTCCCGCAAGTCGGGTAATGCATATAGCAAGCGCCTAATTCCAAAATTGGAAGCGGGGGACCCATTCTTGGGGTGAATCCTGAACATTCAGGTAGGGCGTATCTCTTTTCGCCCGAATCCGTCAGCTAACCTCGCCGGCGTAACAAAGGAGGACTTTCATTGAAACCAATCCAAGTAGGACTCTGGGGCTTTGGCAAAACCGGCCGCCTGGTGGCCAACGAATTTTTAAACGACAAACGCTTTGACTTGTCCTGGGTGGTGCGCAAAAGCACCGCCGATCACCATAAGTATGCCAGCCGCTTATTAGGGCAGGAATGCGATACTGGTGAAATTATTTCTATTGAAGACATAGGCCCTTCTTTTTTTCGCGAGCATCCTGTCGATGTTCTTGTTGATTTTTCCGGTTCACGCGGCGTTCACGCCTATCAGCGCGCCGCCGAAGAAGGCATTCCTATTGTCTCGGCTATCTCTCAGTATGAAAAAGAAGACCTTGACTTATTAGAGTCTTTATCCCCAAAAACGCCAGTTCTCTACTCTCCTAATATCACCCTGGGGATCAACGTTTTATTGATTGCAGCCCAAATTTTGCAAAAAATCGCACCTCATGCCGATATTGAAGTCGTCGAAGAACACTTTAAAAACAAGCCGGAAACCTCAGGCACTGCTAAAAAGATCGCCAAACTCTTGCAGCTAGATGACGAACATGTTAACTCCATCCGCGTAGGCGGCATAGTAGGACGACATGAAATTATTTTTGGCATGCCGAACCAAACCATTCGCCTCAGCCACGAAAGCATCAGTCGCGCTTCCTTCGGGCAAGGTGCTATTTTCGCAGCCAACTTCCTGGTAAAACAGCCTCCTGGTTTGTATTCCATGGAAGGGATCATCGCTGACATGTTCCGCGACAATATCCCAGTTTATTAGGGGTGTGAAATCAACCAAATAAAGAGAACCCGGCATCCCATCAGGGGAGTCCGGGTTCTCTTCGTCTTATGGCGCTTGCTGCGGAGCTTTTTCTAGATCTGCTGCCGACTTAGAAGACGCTTTTATACGCAGTTGGACTTCTACTCTTCGTTTCAAACGCTCCTCTAGTACCGCCTGCAGCGATTTACGTACACTTTCTTCCAGCGGTTTCGCACTCACGACAAAGGCTTCGATCTGATAGGTGCTGCTTCCTCGCTGGTAAGAGAAGCGATAATCCTCCAATTCCACCGCAGGCAGCAACGACAGCTTTTCCCTTAACGCCTGTTCGATGATTTCTTCAGGCGTCCCGCTGCGCACAACCTCCACTATTTCTTTTTCTTTTATCTTAGGAAGCAGTGCTTGAAAGGAATCAATATTTTTCTCATCGTTCACTTTTTGCACCAATACAACATCAGCGCTTACCTT
Organism: Anaeromusa sp.; assembly: GCF_028691475.1. Taxonomy (NCBI): domain Bacteria; kingdom Bacillati; phylum Bacillota; class Negativicutes; order Selenomonadales; family Sporomusaceae; genus Anaeromusa; species Anaeromusa sp. Next base: position 10,900 of record NZ_JAQUZF010000069.1, on the reverse strand, counting down.
CACCGCTTTTCCCAGACGCAGCTCCAGCAAATTCTCCATTTGCCGTATATTTTCAGGGCTAATCACCTTCGTGGTCCGAAACGCCGCCTCGACATCATAGCGTCTGTCCGCTTCGTTAAAGGTGGCAGACAACAAAGTAGACTGCGGCGCAATCATATCCAGCGACTCTTCAAGAGAGGTTTGAATGATCTGCTCCGTATGCGCTTTAGCATATGTCTTATACATAATGAAGGCCAACGGCACAGAGATTAGCACCAGCAGCAACACGGGATAGAAAAGACGTCGAACCGCTGATTGAGCCCCCACTTCCTTTTCACGTCCATGCCCGTTCGCAAAACCTGCTAATTCAAAGACAAGTACAGCGGCAACAACGATAGCTACCATATTAGCAAGAAAAAGCAGAAATGCGCCACCAGCAACGCTCATATTCTGCTGGGCCAAACCAATGCCTACGGTACATAATGGCGGCATCAGCGCCGTAGCAATCGCCACCCCCGGAAGGGTCGCACTTTGCGGCTTCATGCAAATCGCATAGGTCCCCGCCGCGCCGGAGGCTAGCGCAATCACCAAATCCAAAATAGTAGGCGTAGTTCGCGCCATCACCTCGCCAGTCAACTCCGCCCGCGGCAACAGAAGGGTCAACACCATCGCCAATAGAACCGCCGCCACCCCGCCAAGAGCCTCCGCTTTCAACGCCAATAAAAGCAGCGACCGGCTGTTTGCAGCCACCGCCAGCGCGCACCCTAAAATTGGACCCATCAACGGCGCAATCAGCATCGCCCCAATTACGACAGCCGTACTGTTCGACAATAGCCCGTATGTTGCTACCGTACAAGAAAGTACGACCATGATCAAATAGTAGCGACTCATGCTTGCATCAGTGAAAACGTTATTAAAAATAGCGGTTCTTTCTTCTTGATTCGGCCACGCAGCCATAGCCAGTTCACTCCTTTTTGTTAAAGTAACTCAGCAAGTGCATTCACGTTTAGTAAAATTTGAATTATGATTCCTTACTTTTAATTCGACAAAACTCTAATGAAACATTTTCTAAGCACTATAAAAAATCAGATTAATTCGAGTTGGGATTACCAGTTAATTGCGAGCATTCGTTCTACACCCCTAGAAAGAAAAGCCGTACAGACCTCCGTCCACACGACTCTTCAAAAAACAAAAGCTTATAGTTTAATTTACACCTGACCCTCCGGCAGTATGCCCAGCTTCCTGCGCCAATACCTTGAATAAATAGCGCCCAAGGGATTATGGGCCATAACGCGATCCTTAGCCACTAAGCATGATACAGGCGCTGCGGAAGCAGAAGTAAACAGCATATCATGTCCTACGCAGAGGCCTACTGTAAAGTTCAATTCTGTTTTCTCTTTATTCAATACCGCAGCCTGCACCTTCGGATTACACATAACCTCTTTAGCACCGTCTTTTATCGGCTCCAATCCCAGATGGTTTTTCTCGACAGCGCAAACCTTGCAGCAAACCGAATGAACTTCAAAAAACTTGGCAAAATACGCCTCGATCAGCTTAGCTTCTTCAGCTAAACCGATACAAAAGGCCAACCCAATTTTCTTAGTTCCTAAGAGTTTGGCAAATTCTACACTTTCTTCCAGACGGGTCAGCTTCAGATAATAGCGGCCTTCCGTGCAGGCTGCAGCCTGCATCATTTCCAAATCTCTTCCGTGGTACTGTTCTTTCACGTCCTCTACCGACCAGCCTAAACAGTTTTGTCCGATTTTATAGCAATTTTTATGTCCGCATTGTGCACATTTCATAAACCTTCACACTTCTTTCAAAAGGTCTTTACTCTTGCATCAATTTAGCAATAACTTGCTCCCATGCTTCTTCACAAGCTGGAGAACCGGCCTGATCCGGAAGACCTTGATCGCCTCCCAACATAACCAACGGATCTAATGGCAAGGCGCCTAAAAAAGGAATATTCTTTTCAGCCGCCAGCTTTTCTCCGCCTCCTTGACCGAACGGATAATGACAATGTCCACAATCAGGGCAAATAAAACCGCTCATATTTTCAATCAAGCCCCGCAAAGGCAGCTTAACAGCCGCCGCAAAATTCAGCGATTTTCGCACATCCGCCAATGAAACCTCTTGCGGGGTTGTCACGACGATTCCTTCACATTGCGGCACATCTTGAACCAAGGTTAAAGGCTCATCACCGGTACCAGGAGGGCTGTCCATCAAGAGAACGTCCAGGTTTCCCCAATCGGTATCGCCAAGCAATTGCTGTATCAGACCAATCTTCAAAGGCCCGCGCCAAATTAATGCTTCGTCAGGTGTGTTGAGCAGCCCCTGCATCGTAACGACTTTTACATTCGACCCATGAGTAAAGGGCTGAATTCTATCCCCTACAGCTGTATGCTGCTGCCCCCGCATGCCAAAAATGCCGCTTTGGCTCGGTCCGTGCAAGTCCGCGTCCAACACGCCCACTTTCCAGCCTTTAGCCGCCAGACGGACTGCTAACTGCGCGGTTACCGTGCTTTTACCCACGCCTCCTTTACCGCTCATAACCAGCCAGCGGCGTTTAATGCCTGCAAGATTTTTCTCGATCTTCGTCATTTCACTCATAGTTCCTACTCCTTCAATTTTTCTATAATATTTTTCTTTATCACAAGCCGTGCTTGCTGCTATAACGCTTTTTGCACGTTCTGCCATAATAGTTGGATTGCTGTCTGCAGCTCTTTGCCGCCGCTTTCCCAAATGCTGCAGCCTTCGGAAGACGCCTTGCGAAAGGCTTCATGATAAGGAAGTTCGCCTACCGGCACAAGCCCCGAATCCGCAATCCATTTTCTAGCAATGGCTGTTTGCCCCTCATGCAAGGTCGCCTTATTAATACATGCCAGCACCGGAACTTCAAAGTGTTTTGCCAGCGCCACTAAGCGTTTCGCATCAGCCAAGCCGCTTCCTGTCGGTTCTAATACCAACAGCACAGCATCAGCCCCGGTTAAAGAAGCAATCGTAGGACAGCCTACACCGGGAGGACCGTCGACCAAAAGCCATTCCGCCCCCTGCAGCAGAGCCCGTTCTTTAGCCTCCCGACGCACCTGAGAAACTAACTTCCCCGAATTTTCAATTGCAATGCCCAATTCCGCATGTACCAAAGTCCCAAAGGGACTTTCCGACACCAGCCAACAGCCTGCCTGCCGTTCCCTCATATCCACCGCTTTTTGCGGACATACCAATGCACAGGCGCCGCAGCCTTCACAAGCAAGCTCGTCCACTACTCCGGCGCTAGTAATAGCACCAAAACGACACACTTCTTCACATTTCCCGCAGCTCGTACAAAGAGCTTGATCGACAAACGCTTCCAGCCCCGCAAAAAAAGGTTGCCTTTCAATTTCTTTCGCGTTCAGCGTCAGATAAAAATTAGCGGCATCAACATCGCAATCCACCAAAACCTTTTTTTCTAAAATGCGCGCCAACGCAGCACTCACCGAAGTTTTGCCACTGCCGCCTTTGCCGCTTAGCACAACAATTTCTTTCATACTTTATCCCCCTTGGCCAACGCTCTCACTTGCAGCCAAAAATTCGGCCAATCCACCGAAATCTGCGTATCGATATTCCCAGCAGCATATTTTTGGGCAAATTCCCTAGAATAAGGAATCCGCAAAAGGAGCGGCACGTTCATAGTCTGGCATAGTTTTTCTACTTCTTTTTCCAGATGACTTCCATCGCTTTTATTGAGCACAACTCCCGCCGGAATGCCAATCCTGGCTGCGACAGAAAGAGCGCCTCTCAAATCATGAATGCCAAACAAGCTTGGTTCCGTAACCAAAATGCAGCAATCGCTCCCTTTGACAGCCGCTACCATGGAACAGGTAGTTCCAGGAGGACAATCAACAAGGGTCAACTCCGGCTTTCCTGCAGCTGCCGCTTTTTTAGCCGCATCAATTACGACCGTGCTTGCTACGCTGCCAATTTTGAGCAGTCCTTGAATATATACATGTTCCTGCCCGTCTTTTCGCCAAACACCACAGCGCACCTGCCCCACTTCTTCTGGCCGCTCCCGCAATACCTGCGCCGGACAATGTCGGACACAAACACCGCAAGAATGGCATAATTCCGGAAATACCATTGGTTTTCCCCCAGCCATAGCCAGGGCTTGAAAACGACATAGATCCGCACAAGTACCACATCCAATACACTCGCCGAACAATTCAGGAACTTGCCTCGTCACTACTTGTTCCTGACGCCACTCTACCTCGCCAAAAACATCGCCATCAGGCGCTTCTACATCACAATCAACCCAAATAATACTATCGGTTGGCGCTTTCTGCATCATCAATGTCGTCAGAGTAGTCTTTCCAGTACCGCCTTTGCCGCTGGCAATGCTAATACGCATAAGTTCACTCCTTTTAAAGTTTTCTAAAAGTTCATTAAGAAATATGTTTCTTTTGTATAAATCTATCCTACCACTTGAAGATTTTTTCGTCAATTACGAAATAAGTTTCTTTTTTCTTGACAATTCCCAATATGTATCTTATGCTCAATTTGAAACATATTTCTTTTCAGTTTTCAATCAGCCTCATCTTATACGGATTCAAGCGAAAGTAATTCAAAAGCCTGCGCAAATCCATCGTTCACGCAGGCTCTTCTTGTTCAAGTTACGCAGTGTGTTCTTGTCTTTTTTGCCATTCCTCTAATGCTTGCGCTAATTGATCTGTACAAGAAGTACCATTGCGACATAGATTGCCTCTGAATTTATCAATAAATTCTTGTACGTCCATTCCTTCCACCAAAATACCAATAGCCCGTAAGTTCCCGGGACATCCTCCTTTAAAAGAAACCTGACTCAATTTCCCCTCATAAATTTCAAAAGAAATTTCCTTTGCACAAGACCCGACTGTCTTATACTTCATACGAATCACCTCATTAAGTGTACTTTGTCCTTCTCAGCTTAATGAAACAAATTTCATTTGTCAATAATTATCAAGGAGGAATTAATATGAACCCGTGCAACACTCGCCCTGATATCGTTTTAACCAGCCGTGGCTTGCATCCTGAAGCAGCTTTAGACCCTCGCTTTCGCGGCGCTTCTTTTTTAGCCGCATACTGGAAGCAGCCGGAAAAGTGGCTATTCATTTCACTAACGACGGATCAGCCCAATAGTAAAGAGCAGGAAACTGTTAAAAAAATTTTAGACTGGCAACCTTCATGTATTGTCACTGGTTATATTGGTTTACAGTCCTTCCGTTCTTTAGCCAGAGCAAACATCAAAATTTACACTTACGAAAAAGGCTCTATCATAGACTGCGTGCATGCAGCCTTAAACAATACTCTTCCATTATTAAACCATTCTAACGCCCTTGATCTTCATTAAAACTTCATAGAGCTGCAGACATCTGAAAACGCAGAATGTCCGCAGCTCTTTTCTATGCCTGACATTCATACCACATCATCAGCAGCAGATGATGTTTTTCCTAAATATTCTTCCACTGCAGCATGCAATGCCGCAGCTCCCAAGTTGGAACAATGTTTTTTAACTTCCGGCAAGCCCCCTAAAGCCTGCAAAATATCCTCTTCGCTAATAGCAAGGGCTTCATCCAAGGTTTTCCCTTGCGCCAAAACGGTTGTCATACTGCCAGAAGCAATAGCCGGCGCACAACCAAACACAAGAAAACTGCAGCGTTTAATCCGTCCTTCGTCAACTTTAATAAAAATAACGCACTGATCCCCGCAATCGCCGTCTCCCATTACACCAATACTGTCCGCATCCTTCATCAGCCCCACATTTTTCGGTTCTGTAAAATGCTCCATTACCATTTCAGAATACATAGCACACCTCTTTACTAATCACTTGCTTTCGCACCGCAGAATCTCACTTCTTATTGAATCCACTTCTTTTTAATATTTTGAGTACTATACCAAAACAAGCCCATTGAAAACACACACAATATTAGAAATTCATCCATTATAGAAAACATAGTCGTACCATTTATAGCCCCGCGCAGCATGTCTGCTCCATATGTCAAAGGCAAGCAATACGATACCGGTTGCAGCCAAGCCGGAAGATTCTCTACAGGAATAAAAAGCCCGCACAAAAACATCATCGGAAAGCGAAAGAAATTGGAAAAAGTTTGCGCTTCAAATACTTCACTGGCGGAAACCGCAATATAAAGACCTAAAAATGTGGAAGTCGCCGCAATAAGAACTATTGCTAGAAATAGAACAACCCAATCTACACCGGATAAGTCGATCAAAAAAGAAGCAAAAAATACCGGCACCAACGCATTCACAATCCCAAATAAAATTGCGCCGCTCGTTTTAGCCAGCATTAATATATTTAAGCTAATGGGGGCCAGCAAAAGCCGCTCAAAGGATCTGCTTTTCCGTTCAAACGTAATAGTAACCGCCAACATGGAAGTGGCGCCGAATAAAATAGACAAACCCATCACACCAGGCAAAAGCTCTTTAATGTCAATAGCACTTTGTGTACGGATAAAAAACATCAATGTCCACGATATAGGAAACAACAAGCCCCAACTAATATTAGGCGGCTTTAAATAATATGTTTTCATATCTTTACAAAGGATGGCCCAAAAAGCAATACTTTCCCTCATCGCTGCGCACCTTCCTTTTCCTTGCGCATCTGTGCCAACCCAATGCCTGTAATATTTACAAATACATCCTCTAAAGAAGGCTTAATCCATTTCGCCTCGTACACCATAACGCCGCGCTTTGAAAAAAAGCTCATAAACGGCATAAGTTCGACTCTTTCGCTAGTCAGCACTCGTACTGTTTTCTCATCCGGCATATCTACTTGTACAGGTAACATTTGGGTTAGTTCTTGCTGTAAAGAAGGAGCCTTTCCTTCCACTCGAAACTCAAGTACATGCTGCCCTTGCCCTTCTTGCAATAAGGCTTCTACCATTCCCATGCGCACCAATTTCCCTTTAACTATAAACGCAACACGGTGGCATAACTTTTCCGCTTCTTCAATGTGATGCGTAGTTAGAAATACTGTCACTCCCGTACGGTTGAGTTCCCATATAAGGGTACGTATTTGCCGAACACTTTCTACATCAAGTCCTGTTGTAGGCTCGTCCAAAAATAATATTTCCGGCTCATGAAGCAATCCCGCAGCAATAGTCAGTTTCCGTTTCATACCTTTTGAATATGCCTTGAAGGGTTTATTCCCCGCTTCTGACAATCCGAACACTTCCAGCAATTCTCGTGCTCGACGCTCTCTTCTTCTTTTCTCCATTCCATACAAAGATCCGCAAAAAATCAAATTATCAAAGCCATTCATTTCATCATATAAATTACTTTCATCCGCTACCACGCCGATACGGCGCTGTGCATCTTTTACCCTGGCAACACAATCTACGTCGCCTAAACGAATCTCTCCGGCTGTCACCCTTGCCAGCCCTATCAACATATTGATTGTCGTTGTTTTTCCGGCTCCATTAGGTCCTAAAAGGCCGAATATTTCGCCTGCTTCTACAGAAAAATCGATTCCATCTACTGCTGCAAAATCTCCGTACTTTTTCCGCAAATTCTTCACTTCCAGCAAGGCCATCACTTACACCTCCTGAAACCATAACGCCAAAACAGGACAAAAGCGCCAGAGCTCTCGCTCTAACGCTCATTTTTAGAATTCTTCCGGTATAAATTTAGGATACGGACTACCGCAACGGCAAGATTTTTCTGCAAACCGCCCTGCCCAGCCAGTTCGCATGCGAATCGCCGGAGAACTCCGCCGCCTCAGCGCGGTCAGCACTAGCTCGCCTGCCTCACCAGGCGCCGTCAACTCTTGCGTCTGCGGATCAATGAGTTCCGGCCAGAAGGAATCAATAGGCAAGTGGAACCCGCCCCCTTGCGGGCACTCCCAGGCGACAAGAGACGCCTGCAGTCCCGGCAAGCCCCACTGAAGATACACAGGATAGCCTAAGTACTTTTGCCAAGCTTGTCGTTGTTCTTCGGACACTCCCGCAGTCAAACAAAAGAACGTCCGACAAGTTCCCAAACCTTCGCCACTATTCATCCACGCATCCAACAGAGGCGCCGACAACGCACAGGCGCTAGCGCCACATTCGCTGACGGTTTCCCACGGACGCGCACTTAAGGAAACAACAGTAGTCTGCATAGTTTTAGCGCCTTCTAATACACCCCATGCAGGACCTTCGCCATCCAGTCCATCAGCCACTAATAAAATAGAGGCTAGCGTCATACCGCAGGAGCGAAGCCAAAAAGCGCTTTTCTGCGCCCAATCGTCCACTTCCTCTACCAAATACGGAGTTGAATTCATTAACCGTGCAACACCGCTTAAAGGCAGCGTCAAACGCGCAAAAGGAGACGCAGAGGGTTCGGGTTTAGGCTGCAAAGGCAAAGCCGCTAACTCTTTTAGAGGCAGCTTTTCCGAATTCACGCCCGCAACGCGGCAACGTTCTTTAAAATCATTGTCTTTTTCCCGGGCCCAAAGCAGACAATCTTGCCAAAGCTCTTCGGGCGAATCTTTCTTAACTTCTTCGCTCAAAGCTACACCTCTTTTTTACTTATGACCAGTGCAGGGCTGTCCCTCTTCATGAGAGCAAGGATTATCCCCTTGTACCAGCTGTCCGGCCAAATACAAACGAACCAGTTCTTGCGGATCTTGCGCCGAAGCGCCGCAGACTACTTCAATACCATGGGTAGCGAAAATCATCTGAGCTCTAGCCCCCATACCGCCTGCAATCACTTTATGCACGCCCTGCTGCGCCAGCCAGTTAGGAATAACGCCCGGTTCATGCGGCGGCGGCGTCAGCATTTCCATCCCCCGTACCTGGCCATTCTCTACGGCTACAATAGCAAACTGCTCGCAATGACCAAAATGCGCACATAACATTCCCTGATAAGTTGGTACTCCATACTTTTCCATTAAAATTTCCTCCTCCAAATTATACCGTTATTATTTTTCGCAATAGAATTACCAATGACCTTCTACATCCGCCTGCAACTGACGCTGCAGTTTGCCAGCTTTCCAGGCTTCCATGGCGGCTTCTACAGTTAACCCTTCTTGAGCCAAATACACTTCCGCCTGATTGGCTTCCAATACCCGAAATGCTTTTGGACCGACGTGGCCTGTAATAACCACTTTGGCCCCCAAACGTTCGACGGCTTGCGCCGCTTGAATCCCAGCTCCTTGAGCTGCATTCATATTAATGGTGTTATTTACACTTTCCCATTTACCGCTTTCTGTATCATACACACAGAAAAACGGCGCCCTGCCAAAGCGCAACTCCATTGCTTGACGCGGTTGCTCACTTTGAGCGGTAACCAATACTTTCATATCCGTTCCCCTTTCCAAAACATATTTCAAAATCATTTTCAAAAAAAGACATTCGAAAATGCCTTTTTGAAAACTGTTTCACTATGATGATTGTATCGCAAGCATGCTGCACAGTCAAGCCTTTGTATCTAAGCTTATTTCCTCGCCTCCGCATACAGGACAACGGTTCTCGCCGCCGCAGCGCCCTCGTGCGCAGCGGCCTATCCATTGATTCCCGCAAGAAGCGCATTTCCACAAACTCCGTCCGCGTGAACATCCTTTTTCCAAACGAAAATTTCCACCTTCCACTTGCAAGCATTTCGCCTGCCAAAGAGCGCGAGCCACCTTTTGCCGCGCCTGCATGAGCACCCGGCAGAAAGTCGGTTTCGAGATATCCATGCATTGCGAGGCCTGGTCCTGATCCAGCCCGTCCAAATCAGCCAGCCGCAAGGCTTCCATCTCTTCCACAGTAATGATTTCATCTTCCAATTCATCTATCGGTATCCCTGCCGGTTTGAACCGCGCCCAAGGCGGCATCATCCCAACTGCGCGTTCTTTTGTCGGTCTTGGCATCTAGGCTCCTCTTTTCCGCATATGATTTCTTTTTCAGCATACTGTTTTATTTTTCATCCGTCAATATAGGAAATGACTTCCAACACGAATCTAGAACCGCCAAAAGTGGCAGCCACAAAATTTGCAGCTGCCACTTTCCATTTTAAGCTATTCCGTTTTTCATGCTTGAATTACTTTCCCTACCATACCGCTAATAAACACCTCACCCAATCGACGTTCCAGCTCTCCCATCATGACAAAGCCTGTACAATGACTAGCCGCTATAAATTGCGGCTTATACGCTTCAATTTGAGCCAACGTCTTTTCTTGCTGAATTTTGGATACAGGGCCTAAATGCGTACCTCCTACCCAGCCAATCAGCTTATTAACGCCAAGCACCTTGAAGCCATGTTCCACTGTATTTACAAACCCAGAATGAGCGCAGCCGCTTAACACCACTAACCCCTCTGGATGTTTATAATATAACGACGTATCGTCCACCAGTTCATCTTGAACCTCTTCACCGTTTTCTCTCAACAAGACCAGTTTCTTATCGCCTTCTTCATACTCTGTGGTCTTAGTCACCGTACCGCTGAATACTAATCCGTCAATAATCTCCTGAGGCTTCTCAGACAAGCAAAATTGAGCCCCAACGGTTTCTAATTCCTCCTGCGAATTAGAAATGCCGATATACCGCCGCTTTCCTCCTGCCACTGAGTATCGTTCCGTAAAGATCGCAGAATGTCCATACACCGGCACAGGCTTAGTACGATGCTTCAAAACATGTATTAATCCGCTGGCATGGTCGTAATGCCCATGACTAATAGCAATGGCATCCAATTCATCAGGATGCACTCCCAGCAAGCTCAAATTATGCACTGCCACGTCAGACTGTCCTGCATCCAACAATATTTTTTTGCCTCCAATCTCTATAAGCAGCGCATAACCATGCTCCGCCCGCAACGGACGCGGCATAGAATGGGACACCATATTATCCACAACAACAGTTAATTTCATTACACATGACCTCCTTGTTTACTTCGTTTTACTTATCATCCGACAAATTGACTAAAAATCAAC
>NZ_JAQUZF010000068.1:0-14128 GCF_028691475.1 Anaeromusa sp. | reverse complement strand
TTTTGCTGAAAAAGAAAAAAGCCCGGAACAAATCCGGGCCATTATTGAGACTTTTGTGGATCGCATCGTTGTCTCTAAAGATGATTACGTTATTAAATTGCGTTTGTCTTTTGAGTGGTGGAGGCGACCCGTGCCAGATCTTGCGCTAATACTGTGCGCCGCCAAGTTGTTATCCCTAGGGACTTTATAAAAGCATTATAACACAGAAACAAAAAATACAATACCTCGGCAAATAGCCGGGGTTTTTTAATGAAACAAAAAAAACCAGCCCAGCGCCGCGAGGCACCAGGCTGGTTTTAGTTTTATTTACGAGACGCGAAGTACATAGCAGCAATGATAGCAAGATTACGCTGCCATTCTAGCTTATTTTGTTTCGCTTTTTCCTCTTTGGCGTACTGTTGAAATAATTCGTTGGCTGTCTGTAATGAGGCCTGCGCTTTCACTAAGGACTGCTGCGTCGTTGTCAGTTCTGACTTGCACTTCTCTAATGATTGTTTCGCTTCGCTCAACTCGTTCAACGCTTCGATCAACTGCTTGCTTGACGTTGTTGAGTCCTGCAGCAGTATCTTGTAGTTCTTTTCCAGTTTGGTCAAGTTGGTTTGTAACTGCACCAGCTCCGACTCCGTTATCTGATACGTCGCCTCCGCCGCTGAGCACGTACCAGGCACCACCCATAAGAAGCATCCCAACAAGCAGGAAAGCAATATACTTTTGATTGTTAGTGATTTGCACACTCTAGCACCTCCAGTTCTTTGCGGCTGCACGAAACCACGTCCGCGCAGCCAAGGTACACGTCGTAAAGCATGGCGTCTTTATGCGCCTTCTTCTGCGTACCAACTACTTCGCCCTTGCGCCCCAGGTAGGGGCCACGGTTAATTAAAACCGTAGCCCCTTTGGGGATAACGTCGCCGCTCATATGCCCAGCCCCGCAACATACTCATACGTCGTTTCCGCCCTGTTGGCGTATCCCTCGGCGTACTGCTCGCCCACGTCGGCAGCAATATAATACTCGTCACGGAACAAATCACGCAGCACCTCCAGGTTGTTAATGTCGTAATCGCGGTCCCTCCGCCTCTGCAGGAATTTTTGCACGACATAATGGCTAGTCGGACACCAAATCCCGGCGTAAATGATGCAAGCCGGATTCGTAAGCCCGTCCACTTCTGCAAGCGCCGGCAAATATTTCTCCCGGCAATCGTCAGCAAGAATTTGATTCTGCGCAGATTGGCCCTGCTCCGAATCCAAGAGAGCCGAAAGCGCGTCCAACTCGCCAGCGTCAGCAATGTCGCTGTAAGTGCGGCCGGCAAATTGAGCGCCGCCGTCGATGTAGCTGAGTAGCAAATCCCCACGCCCCCCGAGACCCTCCCACTGTGAGCAACCCATTGAAGGATAATCTCCTGCGGTACTGCAGGTTACGCAGTTGTACGGCCCCTCTACGCCGGTTTCTACCAGCCCTTTTGCAATCGCTTGCGCTAACTCGTCTCTGGTCATTGTCTATTCCCTCCCTTAATTAATGCTGATCCCGTCTTTCAATAAATAGGCCACACCGGCGACGGCAAGGGCGGCTACAGCAGCAAGACCGCCAAAAACGTACTCGCCGTATACAAGGCCGTCAAGGTAGCACTCGTAAGCAGCAAAACCTAAAATAAAAGGCGCCGCAATAAACAGCGCAATCTTGAGCAGCAGTTTTCTCCAGTCATCCATTGTTATTACCACCTTTCCCGTCTACAAATTTTTTAGCGGCATAGGCCGCCGCGTTTGCCGTGCTAAACGCTACCAACTGCGTCATGTTCTTGTACTCGTAGCCCAGAAACTGGTCAGCAATCCACGCCACCAGCACCATAAGCACCGACATCGCAAACACCACCCGGGGCAAAGAAATGACCCTGTACTCAGTGTCGTCGTACATGGTCGCCCATAAATCTCGAAATAATTTTTTAATCACTTCTTCCACGCCTCCCACGCCGCTCCAATAACAGCGCCGATAAGCCCCAACATGCCAAGCAGGACGGCTTTCGCCCCCAGCGCTTGGTTTGCTTTGTTCGTTAAGTCGTCAATTTTAGCATCGACTTCTTTCATCCAAGTCCCACGGTCAAAGCAGCGGTTTGCGTTGTTATCAAGTTTTTCTTCCATGCGAGCTAAGCGTGCTTTTTGCTCAGCCTGTTCTCGCCGCATTTCATCCATAAGTTCGAACAAACGCCGTGCGTTGTCATCGGACATTTCCCACCTCCGCTTATAAAAAAAAGAGGCCCCAGTTAGCCAGGGCCTCTTTTCTTAGAATGTCTCTAACGTCAGTGCGGCACGGAAGCCGACGCTAGTGGTCCGAGTGGACGGAGCGTAGGACAAGTGCAGGATGAACCCGGAACGCGCGTAAAACGCGTTGTCCCAATTGCCACCGCGAAGCGCGGCCCTCGTACCCGTGGAACGCATATAAAAACCATCTTTCCATTCTTCCGTCTGGCTGTTAGCGGTAAATGGCAACCCAAGAGCAGCCAAGTCTTGTTCGCTGCGCATGGTAGTGAAATAACCGTTTTGGTAAGGGTCAGAAGTCGGGGAAGTATTGCTCATTTGCGGGGAAATCTTGGTGAAGGCGACGGCAGTCGCGTGGGTGGCAGCAGTGGTTCCGTTCGCGCCACGTGTAACGGTCAATACGTTGGATACCACCGCAGTGACAGTCATTTGCTCCGCTTCGCATTGGAGAGTGTCGCCAACTGCAATGCCAACAGTATTGCCAGGGCCGTTAATCAATCCCGTGTACGTGATAGAGGTATCACCAGCAGTCAATCCAGCTGCGTTGCCGATATATGCCGTTGCGCCGCCTGGGATAATGCAATAATCAGTAAGCTGTTCCACGATCGCATTGTCCGCATGAGTTGCAGCAGTGCTGCCGTTTTGGGCGCGGCTGCAGTTCGAAAGTACAGCTTTTCCGCTGTCTTGGTAGTTGATTGTAGCATAGCGGATATACTCGCTTTCAATCTTGACTAAGCCAGAGGAAGGCCAGGTTTCGCCAGCTTCCATGCTGTCCACTGTGATGGTGGTATCGGAAGCTGTGATGCCGTCAGAATCGTTAATACGCGACTTTTTAGAATGCGTATATACGCCGGTGACGATCTGGAAGTCAAGCCATTCCCATACATTACCCACGATGTCAAAAACACCGTTCGCCATACCATTATGGCTATAAGATACAGGGCCGGTGCCTGTGAGAATACGAGAAATAGCCTGGTTATTGCTGGCGTTATATGAAGAAAGAGTCGTATCCACAAAGCCGGTATTCTCATGGACGTTTGTGTCGCGATAATCGCGGCCCCAGCTATTATTCCCGCGAACGTCATGGCCTAACAGCTTGATCAAAAACGCCATAGTGGCCCATTCTTTCATCGTGACCAGGTGGCACGCCACGCCATTGATCTTTCTATTGGCGCAGGCTTGTTTTGCATTCGTGTGGGTAACGTCTGCCCAGGGCACTCTGCCCGGAAGTGACACTGCGACATCAGTCGTACTATCAGCCGCAACAGTCGCGCCGCCTGCAATGCCAGCGCTGTTATGTGTGGCAGCCTTGTGTGATGCCTGGTATTTGTCAATGAAGAAGCCGCCAAGCTGCATGTCTTGGGCTGGGAAAGCGCCGCCATCCCATAGACCAGCGGGAACGCGGAATTTCGGGATATAAACCATTTGCGTGGTTGCGCCGTCGTCAGTTCTGAATGAAACTTCGCGCGTGCCCGCGTTGATCTGGTCGCGCAGCGCTTTGAGTGAAAGGTCTTTAATTGCCATTATTCAGCCACCTCCGGAAGTGCATATACTTTGATTTCCACATTGTTCAGGTCAAGCGGGACATCGACGCTTTTCATGATTTCCTGCCCGCGTTCGTCAAGTTCGCCGGTTGAAACGCTTTCCATCAATCTTTCAGGCACATTCGCTTCGGCCAACAGCCAGAAGTGATCCTGGTTTTTGTTTGTGGAAAGGTCGCCGTTTTCTTCTGCATATAAGCGGAACGCCTTGTCTTGAAAAGCTGTTAAATCAAAGCTTTGTGCGGACACCCGCGTGCCGTTAATCGTAAAGGCAGCAGTGTTTAGCACCGCTTTATTCTCCTGGTCAACAGTCACCTGGACGCTTTCTTTGTTCTCGTCTTGATACACAATCATGAATGAATTCCTCCTTTAGTTTAGTAAACCAGTAGCCGATCAGGTAATGATCTGATAACGCGCTTGGCCACGGAAGCCGCCAGTGTTGTAGACCGTGAAGGCGTTGGCCGCCTTGCTGACGAATACGTCGCCCAAATCGCCGTTGGTGTTGGCCGTCGGCATGATGTTGACGGTGTAGTTTGTGGTTCCCATTGTGTGCGATACAGTCACGCCAGCCGTGCCTGCATAACTTAAATCGCCCTGCGTGGTTTGCGTTTCCAGCGCTGTCAGGCGGGCTGCCAGGGTGGTCTTGCCACCGCGTGCATCGGAAATTTCAGTCTGTGCTGCAGCCAGCTGCGCTTTGAGGTACTGCGTCCGGTTGGCCAGCTGCCGGGGCGCTGTGTTGACAGGGCCGGAAGGGCCGCCAAGTGCCGGATCGGTAACCTCAATTTGATTGATGGCGTTTTCCCATTGGTTTGTTTCGGTTAATACTCCCATTGTGGTTCCTCCTTATTTTATAAATAGATGTCCCAATAACCAGCGATCTCGATGTCATCTTCCTTGCCGATGGCGCTTTTGCGCACCCGTCGCGAAAACATAGTGCCATTGCTGAAAAATAAACCAAGTTCGCGGATCGTCAAGCCGTTTGCCTGGCCGCTGCCAATCGTAAAATTGAAGCGAACCTTTGCACCTTCATAAGTGGCGCTGCTAAGTGCAATCAGGACTTTGCCGGTTAGGTCTGTGTCGGATTCCGTGGCGGCAGTCGCACTGGTTCCAACGCCGACGTGCGTAATAAAGTTGCCCATATCTCGCCCGCCTAATACCCCCGCCAGCATGGCTCTGCCGCCGTTTACAACCACGTTATGATCGTCGTCAACATCAATCAGTTTCCCGTTTTTTCGGACTTCCAGGTGCACATGGCCGCGCATGGCCTGTTCATCTTGAAGCGCCACTTTCATTCCCATGGACATCGCTCCTTCGTTAATTTGCTGCATATCGGTAATGTTCAAAAGTTTCACCCCCCTTCCAGAACACGGTTGTGCCATCCATAACCAGGCTGCCGTCAAAGTGATCCCGGCAAGTGCCCAGGATGTTATGAAGATAGGAGCCATCAAAGCCCCATGCTCCGCCAAAGAATAGAGTGTTTCCGCCATCAAACTGCCAGCCGCCGCCAAACCAGCGGCCTATAGTGATTTCGTCTTGTTCATTCTCATAGAATCCAGGCTGTTCGTCTAAATCCCAGGAACCGTCAAACATTACCGCGCCATCCATTCGGGCAGCATGCTGGACAGTGTCTTGCATAGCCATGTTCAGGCTGATATTTTCATTATCTTGCATGGCGCGCCCGTCGAAGCGTGCAACCTGTTCGGTGATCGGGTAAGTGTTGAAGCCAAGCGTTCCATCATACGCCGCATCCGCGCCGCCATTGAAAGCACTTTGGCCGTTGTAAGTTCCAGCCAGCGGTTCAGGCTCCGGCAATGTTCCTGCACGTTCAGCCGCGACGCCGTCATAAAGCTGTGCACCGCGCTGCTGCCAGAAGCCGTCAAAGCAAGCTGGCTGTGCGAATCGGAAGGAGCCGTCCAGTCGCACGTCCGCGTAAGCGAAGTCCTCCAGAATGCCGACCGCCGTCACGCTGACCGCCTCCGTAGAAGAAACGGTTTCGGTCGCTGTCAGCTGCACGTCCAGAGCAACATCGTCCGCCGCGTCGGCGTCAGCCCCAAAGGTGACGGCTGGCTGCGGCGCTCCCAAAACATGTGCCCCGTCAAATGCGCTTTGTCCGTCAAGCAGTAGCGGCTTGACCGCCGGATCAGGGAAGCCGGGCAGGCCGTCGTACTTTTCGCCGGAGTTAAACCACCGGTTGCCGTCGTGTGTAACGCTTTGGCCAAAGGCCCACGCACCACTAAAATATTGCATACGTGGCAGCGGGTAGTTGTCCCGCGCCTGAAATGGCGTTTGCATTGCCACGGCTTCGCTCGTTTCCACGTCATCCGCTTGGTGCAACACCGGCGCAAGCAGCACGTCGTTTGCATCCTGCGGGCCGTTCATAGACCCAAACTTCTGCAAGCCGTCCATCGGTCGGCTTGCTCCATCAAACAGCAGCACGACGCCATGCGTGTCGCTTTGCGCGATTGTCGGCGTGGTGTGCAGTTCCTCCGGCTCTTCGGCGTTGAAGCCAACCTTTCGTGTTGGATTGGCCAGCACGAAGGTTTGTGAACCGTCCAGCTGCCACGCAGCATCAAAACGCCTGCCATGGACAACCGGATCATCGTCACCGCTCAAAGCTCCGTCATGGCGCTGTTGGCCGTCTAAATTCCAAGCGCCACCATATACGACCGGGGCCGTATAGTGCCAACCGCCGTCAAACTTGCGGCCGCGCAGGTAATAACTATCTTGTATACTCCCCGTTGTGGTCATGACATGGGTTTCTGCATACTCAATGGTCTCGGAGAAACTGATGACATATTCGATCGCTTCAAGCCACGACCGCGTATTCTTCACGCTGTTTAAGGCCCTAATAAATACGGCTCGCTCCGCCTGTGTTTGCGGAATTTCTTCGGTACGCACTTTAAAGCAGTACGGCTGTCCGCCATATTCAAACCATTCGACTACTTGGGATGGTTCATAAATCGAATTAGCCACATCTTCCACGACCGCAGGCGTACCCTTTGCCCGATGCCACTTAATGACATTCTTGACAAGCTTCCGCTTCGTCTCTAACGCCATTCCAACCGGTTCGTAAAAATCAACATGCCATTGCCATGCAAGCAAGTCCAATACTCTTTCAGGGAGTTCGTCGACACGCGGCAAGTGTAAACATTCTAAAATAGCCCCTGTTGCCGCGTTTAACTCCGCGTCGAGCGACGCTGCCGCCGCCTTCACCTGCACATCTTCACGCAAATTGGACGGCACCAAATCTAATAGCGATACTTGCTGCAGGTCTTTAGCCATTTTCAAGGCCCCCTAACAAAACCGACTGGCTAGATGCAATCCCTACTTGCGTCAGATCTAGCGCGGTAAATGCTGGTGACGTGATTTGCACTCGCTTAGCCCCAGCCTGTACCATTCTGGCGGTTAGCTCAGAAGGGTTGATGTCGCGCCCGATTTTGCTTTTTTGCCACAATACCCAATTGCTTACAGCTGCTTCTACCGCCGATTGAATGGCGGCCGCATTGGTGGAATCGCTCGCGTCAATCCAGTACGTTACATCCACGGCATACGGGACTGCAACAGGTGCCAATACTTGCACATGGTCGGTCAGCGGTCGCACGGATCGATTACTACAAGCCTCCATAACCAAGTCAAGAATCTCTTGCCCCGGAATCACGCCGTTTGTAAGCAGCGGTCGTATTTCCACCACCCCGGGGCTTGGTGATTGCACGGACACATCAGTAATTAACGATGATGCTTGCAGCGCATGGTAAACATACGCCCCGTCCGGGCCAGCCACGGAAAACTTTTCCGGGGCCTGCTGAATGCGCACGCGATAAGAGTCGTCGCTTTCCACGCTTCCTCCTCCTTCACTGGCAGTAATATTGGTTACCGACGCGACCCACTGGATTGGATCAATGATTTTACTAATCTGCCCTGGAAGATAGCCGTTCCCTGTTGCTCCTGTTTGCGTGCATGCCGCGCCCACGTCCACGGTGGTTTGACCAGCGGCAATTGCCACGGTTTCGGTTGTAGCAAAAAGAATATCATTGCCGGGAGATGCTCGTGTTCCTGCGGGAATAATAACGGATTGCGGCTGCGCTATCGACAACGCAAAACGAAGCGTAGTGGTTGCGGTTGACGCAGATAACCGCTCCACTCCGACCAATGCCCCAATGTGTTCCAAGTTATCTCCAGCAGCGTACGCCAGTAAATTTTGCTTGCCGGTATAGTCAATCAGGGCTCTTTGCTGCACTATAATTGCGGCAACAGATTCTAAAAACAGCCTAACCGGGTCGCCAGCAGCCAACGTCCGGCCGGAAATAGTCTCATACATGGTTATCACAGCCGCCTCGATGTTGGCCGCCGATTTTGCCGCAAATTCAATCTCTGGTAAATTAGCCAGTTCCAACGATTCTCACCCTCACTTTGGGCCGGAGTACGCCGTCCGCGGCGTCGCCCTCGTAGATTACTTTTGTCACACGCGCTCGCGGCTCCCATTTATGCACTGCCGCGATGATTTCAGCGGTCAGCTTTGCTTGCGCAATGGGAACCGGTGCGTCCAGCATAGTGACAGACAAGCCAAATGTGCGATCTAGCGGCACGGAATAAACCGGCGTGGTCAATATCGTACGCACGTTTTGCAGAATCTCTTCGATTGTGCTGGCTGGCTGAAAGTTAACATCTCCCAATTGGGCCGTGACGTCAAGTTCCATCGCCTTCCTCGCTTCCTGACGTCGTGTCGGTTCCAGAGCCTCCTGCCGTTCCGGCAGTATCCCTGGGGTATTCTTGCAGTGTTACCGACACGTTCGCGAAAATAATGGTTCCTTGCCCGTTAATGCGTGACCAGTCTTCTGACAGGTCTTCAATAGTCCAAAGCTCTTCGCCTACAGCAGACCCTCCCAGGACAAACTCTAACGCTTCGCCCTTGTCTCGCAGCTCGCGCAGCGTTTTCATTTCGCTCGCCGGTTCGATGCCCAGCGACGCTGAAAGTTGAATCTGAAACGTAATCTTCTCTAAACCAGGCCCTAAAAACTCACGCAACGGTTTTTTGCCAATAATCTCATGTGTCGCAAACCGCGCTGATCCCTGCCGCTGCATATCGCGCAGGGTTTTTACTTTCTCAGACGACGCCTCAAAAACAACGTCTCCCAAGCTGCCAATTGACATACTTACCCTCCCGCAAACACATCGCCGCTACCCTGCGCCATAGTGTCGCCGCAAGAAATAGCATCGCCGATTCGACAAACCGGCTTACCGTTTACATACACGCTGCCGCTGCCGCTGCTGGCGGCTCCTCCGTGCGGCGTGTGGTCTGGACAAGCTCCATGGACCGCCCATGCGTCGCCCAGGCGATGCGCTCCTTTATTATTTACAAACACGTTTGGGCTAGCCTCGGTATTGGGCCGCGCCGGGTAACAATGCGGATGCCCCGCCGACAGATCGCCAAGCCTTACCACTGCAGGCATTTTACCACCTCAATTCAGGTCGATTCTTGCCCCGCGAATTACAATGTTACCAACGCAGTCGATGGTCAGTGTATGGCTGCTCCGGTCGTACGCTATCCGCGTTCCGTCGGAAAACTCTACCGCACGCACGTCCAGGCTTTCCTCCTTGGGAGTGTCTACGTCGCTATAAAACGCCCCCAGACAAAATCCCTGCGCGTTGCCGTTTGGCATAAATAAACAAACCACGTGCTCTCCTGGCTCCGGCACTGCATAATCCTTATTTTGCAGCGTCTGACGCTGTAGGACCGGCAGGTCGTAGGAAACAACTCCGCCTTTATCGTCAAACGCCACGCGCACCGTCGCTGTTGTCGGATCGCTTGACGATACCACTCCGATTCGAACCATTTTTAATATCCCTCCAGCACTTTGCGCAAATCCAATGCGCAGGTATAGCCGCTGCCGATTCGATGCGCCGCCTTGTCAACGTAATACTTCCCATCAAACACACCAAAGCCTTGCACTTTTACGGTCACGCCCGCAACTAGGGTCGTCTGCCCCGGAATCGTTACGGCAAAAGTTTGCTCTTCTTTATTTTTCTGCCGCAGCCGCTTCTTTGCCAATTTCTCGGCTTCGGCCAGCGTGGTTACTCGCTCGTTAATACGTAACACTCTGCCGCTTGGCGGTGCGTTTGGCGCTTCAAAGGTATAGCTGATGCCTTCTTTTGTTTTTGATTCATGGTATTCCACCTTGCATGCCTTGTAAATTTCATTCGTTTTGGCTCTCCCTCGATACTGTGTAACCGCTTCCTTGGTGATAGTCAGCACAGGCTCCAAGGTTTCGTATTTGGCGTCATCAAAAACAACGATTGTGTCACCTGTCACTTTCAAGGACAGACCTGCGTCACTGCAAAGCTTTTGTAAAAACGAAAGGTCTGTTTGCTCTGACTGCTCAACCCGATCGTATAGCGGATCGTCCACCGTGTCATACATCACCTGCATACTTGCTCCGCCGGCAATATCCGCCACAATCTCCGAGAGCTTCGCCTTTTCCCATGCCCTTGTCTTATCCTCGCCTCGCAGGCTAGAGGATGCGGGTACGGAGATGGCGCGAATATGGACGGTTGATGGAGGCCCGCCAACCTCTACCTCATCGATCTCAAACAGTCCCATCGGCAGTTCCTCTGTGGTAGAGCTTGTAGTAAGCTGAAGCGTTGCGTCTAGTGTTGCCCCACGCTCAGGAAACCAATCCCCACTCCATAAGCCCTTACGGTCCTCCAACTGCACCTCCAGTTCGTCCGCTTTACCTCCAGCATGGTCGTCGTATGACAACGATATGGCAGATGCGGCGATATCATGCGAAATGTCGGCCCCGTTATATGTCAGCTTTAAATTAACCCTGCGCGTCAGCATATTCTCACCTCTTCCACGGCGGTAACGTGCTGGGTGTTGCCTTGGTAACAGTTGGCACTACCAGGACCGCCCCGGCATTAAAAATGACCACATCCCGGTAATCAGGATTGGCCATAATCAGCTCACCCATATTTTTCTCTGTGCCATACGTTTTCAAGCTTACAATGTCCCAGGTGTCACCCTGGGTTGTTGTGTAGGTATTAGCCATAGCTCAGGCGCTCCTTTCGCCGCTGAATGTCCTCAATTCGCCGCTCAAGGTCATCCATGGCTTCGCGCATCGATGCGGTAACACTTTCCTTTATGCTGCCGGTATCTCCGCCGCCGGTGACGTGGATTATTGGCGAAAATTGAATCGTAGTGTCACCCTGGCGAATTGTTTGATTCTGCGTATCCCCTTGATTTACGAAGCGTTGAAATACAGACGCTTGCGGCTCCTCTAGCATGGTGCGCTCATCTTGCCGGTTAAAAAGTCCCATCATGTTTCCCGCGGTCTCCCAAATACTAATCGCCCGCGAGCTGCCATCTAGCGGGATAACGGCCTCTGGTCTGTTTCCCTCGGCAAACCGAGCGATGTGTTCTTGGCTAAAAATACCGCCAGTTGCATGTCCAGGTAAGCTCCCCGCAGCAAATCCTGCTTTAAAATTCATTCCAAGGCTGTCCGCAAAGCTAGATGCCTTATTCCAAAGATTGTCTATGAAATTACCAGCCTGATTAAAAGCGTCCGCTATGGCGTTGGGGATTTGTGAAAACCAATTTACTACCGAGTTATACACGCCAGACGCCCAAGACTCAATGTTTGCCGCAAAGGAGGTCAGTGCCGCCTCGGTAAGCCCCGGCAGGCTAAAGAAGAACGCCGCGGCATCGGTAATGGTGTTGGATATCCATTGCGTAAAGGTCGCATACGCTTGCGGTAGCCAGTCTACCATTGCCTGGTAGGTATCGTTAGCCCAGTCCACCACTGCTTCGTAAGTCTGTAGCGCCCAGTCAACAACCGTCCGGGCCGTCAGCTCTGCCCAGTATAAAAAACTGGCGTAGCATTGGTCGCTCCATTGATCTATCGCCGCTGCCGCCTCGGTTGTAAACTGCGCAATTCGCTCGGGCAGGGAAAACAAAAAACCAACTGCGTAACCAATGCCGTAGGCTATCTGCCCTGGTAGTGCGCTAAAGAAATCCGCAACGGTATTGTAGGAATCGGATGCAAAGTCGCAAAGCGACTGGTAAGCATTGCTTGCGAAATCGGCCACCGATGTACAGGCCTCGTCAGCCCATTGTCCAATGTCGGGAAAATCAAATTCTGGCGTTACATCAACGGTCGTCGCTGCTTCGCCGGCTCCATCAGCGAATTCGTCTGGCGCCGCGGCCGGAGATGCATTTGCCACCGGCACGTCTCCGTTTAAAAGCGCCTTTGCCCAAGCCCATTTTTCGCCAAGCCAAGCAAACGTAGTTGCAAATTTATTTTGCATGCCTTGCACAAACACATCAACCGCTTTACCTGGATCGTTCCAAAGCAAGGAAAACCAGGACTTTACGGTTTCCCAGTTTGATACGAGAAAGGAACCAGCCATAACTAAAGCCCCAATAGGTCCTGCCGCAAACGCCAGCAGCGTTGCCGCCGGACTATCCCACAGGCTCACAAAAAACGCTTTCACTACGTCCCAGTTTTCATAAAGGTAATAGCTAGCTGCGGCAAGCGCCCCCACGCCAGCAATTACAAGGCCAATTGGGTTGGCGGTAAGCGCCGCGTTCCAGAGCCACTGCGCTGCCGTAGCGGCAAGCGTTGCAACCCTAGTGGCTCCAAGCACGGCCCAGTAAGATGCCATGCGTCCTAAAAACACCGCGATGTTTCCGCCAATCATCGCCGCATTCCAGAGCCACTGCGCCGCCGTAGCCAGTTTTGTGGCTAAATTGAGACCTGCCACGGTTGTATATAGCGTGGCGGCTGAGCTGACAACCCCGGCAATCGCCCAAACTGCGCCGCCAAGCGCTACGCCCAGCCCTAAAACAACCGCCGAACCCACCATTAGCACGTTGGTCAGGTTTGGATATTCCTTGGTAAAGGCTTGCACTTTTTCTAGCACGCTAACCAGGGCGCCGCCAATACTCTGAACTACTGGCAGCAGGTTGTTCCCCAGCGCGATAAACGTGCGTTCAAATGCCGCCTTGACCCCTTCCATCTGCCGCGCTGTTGTTTGCGACATGATTTCAAACTCTTTGCGCACAGAGCCCTTGGCTGCTTCATCATTACCCTTCTGGATTGCGTCTATGAATTTGTCATAGTTGCCGGTTAATTTGGTAATGGTGTCGATGTGCTCTTGACCGATTAGATCCGCCAACACATTGTTCCTTGTCGCCTGATCCAACTCGTTGATACGGGTAAATAGATTCAAAATACCTGAATCCGCATCTTCAATCATACTGGCTTGCAATTCTTCTGCGCTCATCCCGACTTGCGCCAAGGCAACTTGAAAGCTTTTGGCTTGCGTTGGCGCTGCTGCCAATTTTGTCATTAATGCATTAATGGCCGTAGCGGCCGTTTCGGACCGTTCACCAGCTGCCAGCAGGCCTGCGCCCAAGCCGACAGTCATAGCCTCGCTCATGGTTGGGGCTAATGCCGTAATAGTCCCGGCAGTACGGGTCATGAAATCAATCAAATCCGTGCCGGTAGCCAGTGTCTGGTCGTCTACGTAGTTGATTGTATCCGCCAGCGCCTCCAGTTTGGCAATCCCCTCCGCCGTCTCCAGATTATACCCCAGTGCATTACCAATCTTGGCCATGGACGTAGTAACCTGCTCTGCCGGCATTTCGAAGGCCGTGCCCATCATAATGCCCATTTCTGTGATTTTTTTCAGATTTTCCGTCCCTTTTACGCCAGCGCGAGCACCCAACGCATACGCATTAGCCACCTCCACCGGGCTTTTCATAAGAGTTTGCGACATTTCCAGTATGTCGCTTTGCGCTTCGCGCCCAATGTCGGAAAGTTCTCCGTTGGCGTCCCGAGCGTTATCCACCTGCTTAGCGACCTGCGCCATGGATGTTTCAAAGTTCATGCTTGCCATAACCGGGCCGGAAAACATGGCACCTCCCATAGCCGCGGCCCCCATAGCAACATTTCCAGCCATGCTTTGCACTTTTTCTGCGCGTTGCCTCATGGACAGCGCCCTTGCATAGCGTTGTTGCGCCGCCTCGGCAAGTACTAACTGGTCCCGCAAGCGAGATAGCGCGGCCGCCTGCTCTAGTGTAATTCCCGCGCTGCCTTGCTGCGCCCTCTCCAAATCTCGAATCTGCGTTTTAAGGCTGCTGACATTGGTATTGAGACGGCTCATGCGCTCGGCGGCGGTCGAAAATGCGGCATTAAAAGAACCGTTTACATTGCCCAAAATATTAAAGGCAACTTCGAAAATTTTATTGGCCATCATCCACCCGCCTTCTTGCTGCTCTTGTTAAGCGCTTCAATCCATTCCCCCAGTTCCCTAATTGGCATCGCAAGCCAACAGGTTAT
>NZ_JAQUZF010000004.1:0-61686 GCF_028691475.1 Anaeromusa sp. | reverse complement strand
CTATGTATCAGCAGGTGCAGCATGTAAGTCAGGCGGCGCAGGAGATTGGCGCGCACAGCCAAGACGTGGTGCAGTCGGTGCAGCGCATTGAGAGCATCAGCCGCGAGACGGCGGGGCATACGCAGACGGTATCCGCCGCGACGGAAGAGCAGTCGGCCTCGATGGAAGAGATTGCTACATCCAGCCAGGCGCTGGCTAAGATGGCCGAAGAAATGCAGCAGACCGTGGGGCGGTTCCGGCTGTAAACTTTATGCAGAAGCCCTTTGCGGGTCATGAAGGACGGACCTCGGCAAGAACCATTTACAACGGTTCTTGCCGAGGTTTTAGTGTCTAAATTTGGCGGCATACTTGTATTTGAGGCAAGATTTGCGCGCGCCTCGCAAAAGCAGGCGAAGGCGGCAGTTTCTTAACTCGCTGCGCTCAAACAGGCGAAACTGTTCTCCGCCTCCTCCTGTTTTTGCGTCCTGCGGACCGCTTTGCTCCAATAAAAGTCTCAAATACAATTACGGCCGCCGCAGCCTCATTGATCCCTCACTTTACTCCTCTGGTCTTTCTTTGCTTTTTTGGTGGAGAGATTGCCGCGCTGGCGCTCGCAATGACCCGTAAGCCGGTCTATCCCTTATATTTTCTGATATTTCTCCATCGTACCCTCCCTCTACTCTCTGTACTCCTGTTAAAAAATTTGTATCCCGTAGCCCTCTGTCGTGTCCTCCCGTGACCCCCGCGACTCTTGTTCAATCCCCGCTCCTTGCCCAATACTTATCCGAAAAATAGTTTTAATTTTGCAAAAACTAATTTTTTTTGTTACAATAGAAGCGACGGAGACACGATTCGGCTTGTTTATATGCAAGGAGGAATCAATATGGAACGTCGGTATCCTTTTTCATGGGAACTTTTGGGAGGCTTGAATGAAGGCCGGCCTACGCTGGGACGTTATGCGAGGCTGGAAGCGTATCGGTTGATGCAGTATACGATGAGGGACGTGCTGGAAGAGCGCCTGGGAACGCAGCAGACGGAAGGGCTGTTTTACCAGGCCGGTCAATTAGCAGGCAAGGAGTTTTACCAACATATGATTGGAGAAACTCATGAAGGCCAATGGCTCTTGCGGCGGTTGCAGCAAGTTTTGCGGGAAATGGGGTTGGGTTTGCTTCGGCTGGAAGAGGCGGCGCCGGACAATAGCCGGTTTGTGTTTGTGCTGAAGGAAGACCTCGATTGCTCGGGTGGCCCAACGAAGGGCTATTCTAGCTGTTACTTTGATGCGGGCGTCTTTTCCGGCGTCTTGGAAGCGTTTTTTCAACAGCCCTATGATGTAGTGGAAACCGAATGCTGGAGCCTGGGCGATGAGCGTTGTCGCTTTGAGGCCAAGGTGGGACAGGGGCTAGGGCAGGCTTTTTGTGATTCGAGTCTGGTGCACGGATAAAAAAATAAAAGGTTGCGGTAAAATGAGAACATGCATTTTACCGCAATCTTTTTTGTCCTGCGGACCATCTTGCTCCAATAAAAGTCTCAAATACAAGCAATGCCGCCATGGATTTTCATGTTCAAATGTAAAATTATAACGGGAACCGATGGTGCAATGAACACTTTACCAAGGTGAGGGATTTTTTCGTCAGACGAGAAAGAAAAAGCAGGAATAGCGGCGCTATTCCGAGGCTTTCTGACGACATCTGACGGAAAAAGATCCAGCTTGGTTAAGATGTGAATAAACCAACGGTCCCGTCTAGAAGGTGTAATGGAGTTGTCATGCCGTTGTCATAGCTCTGTAACATGAAAAAAGGTATAATCAAACTAACAAAAGGCAAAGGAGGATGCGTCATGAGACATAGTGGTTGGATTTTAGCCTTAGCGGTACTGGTTCTTCATGCCTGGAAACCAGACTGGCTTTCTTTTGAAGGATTTGGCGCTCTTTTGCCCTGGACGGAAACCATGCGCGGCGTAGCCGGAACGCTGCTGCAGACATTTTAAATGCTGCCATAGCGCGCCTTCTTGGCAGAAAAAAATTTTCGCAGTATGATATAGAAAAGAGATAGGTCCAGGAGGGATGGCTGTGGAAGAAAATTGGTGTTTAGTTGTAGAAAAAGGAGTGCCCTATCCTTCCGGCAGCCGAATTATGCTGGAAAAAGGGGAATGGCTATTGGGACGCAGCGGCCAGGGAGAGGCAGGGATGTATTTTGCCAGCCCTTTCGTCTCGCGGCGTCATTGTCTGGTTTGTTGCGATGAAACGGGTGTGAGCATAAAGGAGCTGGGCAGCCGTCATGGTACCAGCGTCAACGGCGAGCCATTGCAACAGGAAGTACGTCGGCTGGCGCCGGGAGACCGTTTGGAATTGGCGTCTGGTCTTGTGGCGTTACGGCTGGAGCATGGGGGCGACGAAAAAACGCTCGACTTGAGCCGCACGCTAATGCTGCGTCAAGGCTTGGAGCTGCCGCAGGCGCTAGCCATTTTTCCAGAGCGGCAAGAATGCCAAGTGTACGGGGAAAGCGTTTCCTTGAGCGGCAAAGAATGGCATTTGCTGCAGCTTTTGTGGGAAAGCGCCGGCACGCTAGTGGACTATGAGACGA
Organism: Anaeromusa sp.; assembly: GCF_028691475.1. Taxonomy (NCBI): domain Bacteria; kingdom Bacillati; phylum Bacillota; class Negativicutes; order Selenomonadales; family Sporomusaceae; genus Anaeromusa; species Anaeromusa sp. The sequence continues at coordinate 59,125 of NZ_JAQUZF010000004.1, read as the reverse complement.
TCAAACGCGAAATTTGGCCGGAGCGGTTGCCGAGCGAAGAGCAAGGCTCTGTAGACGTGGGTACAGACGAGCTGAATGTGCTTATTTATCGGCTCCGTAAAAAGCTGGGCGACGCTTCACGGCTTTTGAAAACCGTCCGTGGCAGCGGGCTTCTCTTGACAAGGAATAAGGATTGAACAAGAGAATCAGAGAATCTGAGGGTGCGAATGAGGGCTACGGGGAACGGTTTTTTAACAGGAGTAAAGGGAGTAGAGTGAGGGCTCGGCAGAGAAAATAGAGATTGCTTCGCTTCGCTCGCAAAGACAAAAGTTAGTTAGAATGACAATGAAAATTTAGAGTATAGATAGGCCAGCTTAGCGTGTCTTTGCGAGGAGAGACGTGGTAATCTCTCCGCGTTGCTGATTCGTATCATACCAGGCTAAACGAAAAATCCGGTCTAAGAAAGTAAATCTTTCTAGACCGGATTTTTGTAGCTATATAGGAATTTATAATAGTTACTCTGTATCTCGTTCCCTCTGTCGTACCCTCCCTTTACTCTTGTTTTATATTGTCGTTTTTCATTTTTCTCCACAGCTGCCAGGGGCCTTGCTCTTTTTCAAGGCGGTACTGGGCGAAGAAGGCGTCAGCTCGGTCCGGCGCTTCACCGCGGACCAGCAGCCAGGGAACTTCAGGATACAGATTTTCATAGCTCCAACGCCAAGAAATCCATTCATCATAGCGGGGCAAAGTGGCTTCATCAACGTGGCGGCGGATGGTGCCGAAGCGGTAGTCGATGAAGGCGTTGACAGCGAGACCGCCTTTGTCCAGCGTTTGATAGTTGGCAAAATGAAGATACACCGGGCGTCCGCGAAAAGAGTTGTCATAAAAGAGCGGCGCTACGAGGCCGCTTTCCGCTGCAGGCAGCAGGGAAGCGTTGAAGCTGGCGCTGTCTTGGCGAAAAGACCAAAAGTATTCACTCCAGGCAGCGCCGTGCAGCAAAGACACCAACAGCATGGCAGCCACAGCTCGCTTGCCGAGGGGACGGACGCTGCCGGCGCCGGCAAGGAGCACTAAACCTAGAAGCAAGAACACGCTGAAACGTTCGTAGATAATACCGTGGCCGTCGATTTCCCGTGGCAGAACGAGCACGCCGCCCAGGGAGAGGAAGAGGAGCAGCCATACGGAAAAAAGACGATGTTGTTTCCAGGGCTTGCGGCTGTACCTACAGCGATTCCAGGCGAAAGCGCCTAAGACCAGGGTGAAAAAAGAGGCCGCAAGATAACCGGCAGCGCCTTCGTACAGGGCGCGGTTGTCCAAGGTCATCGCGTCGGCCAGACGTTGCGGCCAGGCGGCTAGAAACTCACCGCCTAAGTAGTAATCTTGCAGCAGGTGACCGGTGTGAGAACCGGGCTGAAAGCCGCCGCCAGCGGTGAGCCAAGCGGTGACGAAGAGCAGCACCGGCAAGGCGGCGGCTCCCAATGGTACAAGGGATGAAAGCTGTCTGCGCCGGTTGTAGGCGGCCTGCAGGCCGAGAAAGAAGAGTGCAAAGAGAGTGGTCTGACCGTGCAGAAAAAAGAGCAGCACTAAGAACAGGCTAAGCGGCAGCAGATGCTTGCTTTTGCCATCGCGGAGCCAGGCTAGCTGGCAGGACCAGGCGCCGCAGAAGGCTGGCAAAGAGGCCGTATAGCCCACAAAGCCCCAGGTGACGCTGTAATGGTAGAGCAAAAGCAGGGAGAGGACGGCGCCGCGTCCATCGCCGCCGAGGCGGCGCAGCAAACTCCAGACGGATAGGGGCAATGCCAATATGTACAGGCCATAGAAAACGCGAGCGCCCTGCTCTACGTTAGCAAAGACCGGGAGACTGCAAAACCAAGGGAAAAACGTATTCGGTTGAAATAGACGCTCCAGCAGCACATAATTCCGGTACAGGCTGTCCGGGGCGTCATAGTCTCGGTAAATGGCGGCGACCGCCAAATGGTTAGGCAGGTCGGTAAAAGGCCAAAAGGGCAAAGTCAGCATCCAAAAGAAGTGAAGTAGGCCCAACATGCCTGCGAGGGTCCAGAACATGCGCGTGGAAGAGAGCGCAGTAAAGATGTTTTTCATGATTAGCCTTTCAAGGTGGCGACAATCGCGGGCAGCTCGGTGGTGAACAAAGCGGCCAGACGATCATAGGAGGTGCTCATAAGTCCTCCTTCAGGCGGGGTCATGCGCTTGTCGACGACAAATTGCTCATCTATAGCGGTGAAGGCCTTGCAGTCTACTACCATGTCTAAGGGGTTGACGGTAAACAAAATGACGTTTTTGACCTGGCGGTCTACGCAATAAGAGGTGAGATTCGTCGTTTGGGCGCTGGCGGCGTTAGTGATGCCGTGGCGATTCAAGTCCCGGAGCACATCGGTGCCTACGTAGACTTCGCTGCCCAGAAGCAAGGAGCTCATCTGCATGCGTAGTACTTGGTTCAGGCCTTTATTGAGAAGATCCAGGCCGGGGATATCCCGGTCGCCGGCGTCAATGTAAAGGGCTGTGGCCACAAAAGCGCTGTCGCCAGGCAGTTCCGCCGCTTGGGCGGCAGGGGTTAAAACGAGCAGGGCCAGAAGCAAAAACGGTAAAAGACGTTGTAACATAAGAGATTCCTTCTTTCGTTGATATTAGGTAGGAGCACGGAGATTGAACAAGAGTCACGGGAGTCGCGAGAGGGTACGCAAGAGAAGAACGGGGTACGGTTTTTTAACAGGAGTATAGGGAGTATAGGGAGGGTATGAAGAGTCCATTAAATTAAACACCAAAGGCTCAGCTGATTTAATGAGTGCACCACCAGGGCAAGAGATTTTTTCGCCTGGCAAGAAAGAAGGGCGCGAGAATAGCGGCGCTCTTTTAAGGCTTTCTGACGCAGCCAGGCGGAAAAAGAATTGTCGTGGCGTGTGATACGAATAAATTAGCAGGGCCAGCAATAGCGGCGCTCTGCCGAGGCTTTCTGACAAAGTCTGACGGAAAAAGAACCGCTTTGGCGTGAGATGTGAATAAATTATTGATTCCTGTGCCGGAAGTACCACTGGAAGAACGGCGGGATGACGAGGAGGATGAACAAGAGCCGGAATAGCTGGTAGGAGATGATGATGGAAAGATCTGCGTGGACCATCATGGCGGTGAGGCCCATTTCCGCCATGCCGCCGGGAGCGGTGGCGATGAAGGCCGTAGCCAGGCTATAACCATGCAGATTGGAGAGAACCAGGCCAATGCCTAAGGTGGCGGTGAGCAGCAGGGCGACGGACAGCGCTGTTAGGGGCACTAGGCGTTTCCAAGAAGGAAGCGCTACCAAAGGAATGTTAAGGCCCATGTAAGTACCGACGCACCATTGGGCGGCTTTCAGCAGTTCCGACGGCAAAGGCGGTGTTGTGTATCCTTGCAAAGACCAGATGGCTGTGCCTAGAATGGGACCCAGCAGCTGCGGCGTGGGTAAGTGCAGCTTTGTGGCGATAAGCATACCGCCAATAGCCAAACCCAGCGGCGGCAGATAGGCAATAAGCAGTTCTTCGGCGCTGCCGGACAGGACAACGCCAACGACATCCACGTGATCCGCCAGGCCGTGCAAAACCAAAAACGGCACCGTGAAGACCGTAGCCAAAAGACGAAAAGTCTGCAAGAAAGTAACGACGCCAGGATCTGTATGCGGCATTTCTTCACTTAACGCGGTCATTTGCGTCAGTCCGCCGGGCGTACTGCCCAGAAAGGCGCTGGACAGGCTGATGTCGGTGTAGCGAGCCGTTACAGAGGCCATCCAGAGGCTAATGGCGATCACCAAAACGGTCGAAAGGCAGATGGCAGGCAACTGCTGTAAAATGGCCTGCGCCGTATGCGGCGTGAAGGGAGCGCCCATGGCGTAACCCAGAAAGAGCATGCCGCCGTTACGAACCTGTATCGGCCAAGCAGCCGGGCGGTGCAACAAGGCTCGCCAGAGGAGCACCGCCGCTAACGGACCTAGAGTCCAGGGGAGCGGCATGTTCAGCCAAAAGAATAAAAAGCCTCCGCAAGTAGCGATAAGGCCGGTTTGAAACATGAGAAACATAGTGAGTAAAGGACCCCTTTCAAGCGATAGGACGAGAATACGGAGAAGACGGAACACAGAGGAACAGAGGGAATGCCAGAGGAAACAGAGAGAGGAAAGGATATTGCAAGAGATTGCTTCGCTTTGCTCGCAAAGACAAAAGTTAGGAGAACGGCAATAAATTTGTTTGGTAGCGACAGCCAACTTATCACGTCGTTACGAGGAGCGCAGCGACGCGGCAATCTCTCAGGGGCCGATAAAATTTCTCTGCTTACTCTGTGTTCCGTCCTATCGATTTCAGCAATCTCCTTGAGTATAGCGCAAGGCGGTGGAGATGTCACCGTCCTATGAGGAAACTGTAGGGAAAAAGTCATTTTGGTTTCCTAGTGCTAGCAGGGACGGTATAATAGTAATAATAAAGAAGGTTGCCGAGTAGGCTGGAATAAAAGGGGGGCTGCGGATGTTTCGGATATTGGTGGTCGAAGACGATAGTAAGCTGCGGGACTTGATCCTGTTGAATTTGCGCAAATGGGGCTTTGAAACGAAGGGCGTAGAAGATTTTTCCAAAGTTATGGAAGCGGTAGAGGAGCAGGACCCCCATTTGGTGCTGCTGGACATTAATTTGCCGATGTATGACGGCTTTTACTGGTGCCGCAAAATTCGCAGCACCAGCAAACGGCCTATTATTTTCATTTCCTCCCGAGGCGCTAACATGGATGTTGTTATGGCCGTAAATATGGGGGGCGATGATTTTGTACAAAAACCATTTTCCCTAGATGTCTTAGCGGCCAAAATGCAGGCCCTATTGCGGCGCACGTATTCCTATGGCAAAGAAGAGGGAGAAACCGTAGAGCACCGGGGGGCGGTGCTTCATTTGGGAGAGGGAGAGCTTCATTATCAGGATAAGAAGATCACACTGACGCGCAATGAACTGCGTATTTTGCATCTTTTGATCAAACATGGCGGCGAGGTGCTCAGCCGGGAAAAGATTATGCGCGCTCTCTGGGAGGATGAAAATTTTGTCGATGATAACACCTTGACGGTCAACATCAACCGCCTGCGGCGCAAACTGAGCGACGCGGGCCTGGAAGACTGGGTTGAAACCCGCAAGGGACAAGGGTATGTGCTTCTATGAATTGGCGTGATTATGCGCGCGATCAAGCTGGGCTTGCGGCGTGTCTGGTTTGCGTGACTATTTTTGTCGCTGCGATGACGGCGCTTGATAATACGTTGCATATGGATTCTGGGAATGTGGTATATATGATTGGCGTGTGCCTGTTCCTTTTCCTGCTCTACTGGCTGTGTGACTTTGCTGTGCGGCGGCGGCACTTGCGCCGTCTGCAGGAGGTACTGGCGGACGAAGAAGGGCTGGCGGATGCGGTAATGCCGCCGCTGCCGCGGCCGGCCAATCGAGAGCAGGCGCTATATCATGAGCTTTTGCAACGCATTTTTGCGGCGCAGGAGCGTCGTTATCGCCGCTTGCATCAAGAACGGCAGCAGCAGGGAGAATTTCTGGCTACCTGGGTGCATGACACGAAGATGCCGATTGCCGTATCGCGCCTGCTCTTGGAAGGGGCGGCGGATAAAGCGCCGGAAGAGTTACTGTCCAGCTTGGAAGAAGAGCTGGATCGCATTGAAGCCGGCGTGGAAAGGGTGCTCTATTCGGCCAAAATGGAGTCCTTTGCTAAGGACTATTTGATCCAGGAAGTGTGTCTGGAGCAGGTACTCAAAGAAGCCGTGAAGCGTCATTCGCGAACCTTCATCGCCAAGCGGATTCGCCTGGATTTGCGCGAATTGCCGGGGTTGGTGTTAAGTGATCGCAAATGGCTGAGTTTTATTTTGGATCAAATTTTATCCAACGCTCTGAAATATACGACAGTGGGAGGCTGCATCCGCGTGTTTTCCGAGGGCAAAGGCCGTCATTGGCGGCTGCTTTTGGAGGATAACGGTATCGGCATTCCTGCTGAGGATGTGCCGCGCATTTTTGACAGGGGTTTTACTGGACGCAATGGTCGAGAATTTCAGCATGCTACCGGCATGGGGCTTTATTTGGCGGCGCAGTTGGCGGACAAGCTGGGGCACCGTTTAGAAGTGGAGTCTAAAGAAGGAGAATATACGCGCCTGATTATTGATTTTTCTTGGTAAGGTGCGGGAAAGGAGGAGGCCTGTGAGTCCAGTGTTGGAAATGGAGCATGTTACTAAGATTTATGGCGCTAAAGGCGGTGCAACAGTCGCGTTAAATGATGTGTCGCTGCGAGTGATGCCTGGGGAGTTTATTGCGGTGATGGGGCCTTCCGGCGCGGGTAAGTCGACGCTTTTGAACCTGGCGGGAATGCTGGACCAGCCAACGTCGGGCAGCGTGTTTTTGGAAGGCCTGGATATGCAGCGGATGAAAAAAGAGGGGCTGGCGATGCTGCGAAGGCAAAAGCTGGGCTTTATTTTGCAAGAGGCCAATTTATTGGCTACGCTGACTTTGAAGGAAAACATGCTGTTGCCGTTATTACTGGCGAAGATGCCTGTGGAGGAAATGGAAAATCGGGTGGCTTACTTGGCGGAGCGCTTGGGTTTGCAGCGGGTATTGGAGCATTTTCCGCAGGAAGTCTCCGGCGGCGAGCGGCAGCGAACGGCTGCGGCGCGGGCTGTCATTCACAGGCCGCGGCTGGTGTTGGCGGACGAGCCTACTGGCGCGCTGGACTCCAAGGCCACGGCGGATTTGCTGCGCGTGCTAACCGAACTCAATGAAGAATATCAGACAACCTTGCTTTTGGTGACGCACGATCCTTTTGCAGCCAGCTACGCTAAGCGTATTTTGTTTATTAAAGATGGTCTGATTTTTACGGAGCTGCGCCATGGCGGCGACCGACGGGAATTTTTCCAGCGCATTTTGGATGTGTTAGCCATGCTCGGAGGTGACGGGCGTGACCTTATTTAAGCTGGCGCTTTTAAATGTGCGCAACAATCTGGAAAACTATACGGTATATTTTCTTTCCATGGCTTTCAATATTACCATTTACTATCTTTTTGCGTCTTTGCGCTTTTCTCAGGCGGTTCGCATGGTCGTAGAACGCGAACAGGAATTAGAACTTTTTTTTAATCTTTCTTCCGTAGCGGTGGCTTTATTTGCTGTTTTGTCCATCTGGTTTTCGACCTCTTTCTTTTTGCGTCGTCGTCGGGGCGAATTGGCGATTTACGGTCTTGTAGGCATGACGCGCCATCAAGTGGGAAAGCTGATTTTTTTTGAAACGTTTTTGGCGGGAGTGGCGGCGCTATTGATCGGTATTGTCTTTGGCGTGGTTATGGCTAAATTCTTTCAACTGTTGTTGATTTGGTTTCTTGGCTTTACAGGCGCAGTGCCTTTTGAAATTAGTTTGGCTGCTATTGGGCGGACGATAGCGATTTTTGGCGCATTGTTTATGGTTGCAGCTTTGTATGGCTATGCTTTACTGGCAAAGGTGACTCTGGGAACGATGCTGTATAAACGTAGGGAGACGCCGTCGCGGACGGAACCGTGCGGCTGCAAGGCCCTATGGATGCCACTGTTGCTGCTTTGCGGCTATGGTCTTTTGCCTTGGCAGCGGGGGCATGAGATTTGTTGGCTCCAAGTGATTTTGGCGGTGCTTTTTTTATGTCAGGGAACCTACGCGGCATTTCGTTATTTTTTGCCCTGCTTGCTGCAGCGGTTGAAGAAGCAGGACCGCTTTTTTCATCTCGTGCCGTTTTTAGCAGTGAATCAATTAAACGTATTTTTGCGCGGTCAAGTAAAACTGTTGACGCTGGTTACCCTTTTGGGTGCTGCGACCTTAACGGCTGTGGGCTTAAGTTATCATATTTACCAGGAGTTGCTGCAGGAGCGTATGGCGCAAATGCCTTTTTCTTTTGCTTATATGAGCGACGACCTTCAGGTGGATGCCAAAGTGCGCGCTATTATCGACGGTTATCCGCAGCATTTTATTGAAAGAGAAGTCGATGTGCGGTTTCTGCTGCTGCCGTTGACAGAGAAAGATCTGCCAGGGTGGCATGAAAAAGCAGAGTTGCAGGTAGTGTCGAGGGAAGCCTTCGCCCGGGCGGCGGCGGCCAAGGGCTTGGAGGTGTCATTGCCGGCGTTGGGCCCTCAAGAGGGCATCTATCTTTCGTATTATCGGGAGCCGGAGGAGCAGATGCCAGCCGGGAGGAATTTAGATTTGGGCAGAGCAGGCACGATTTTACTGGTGAAGCATTGGCCGTGGCCGGTATTGAATGAATCGGCGCGCGGACCGGCGTTAATCGTGTCGGATGAGACCTATGCCCAATGGAGCCCTTGGGCGCCGTCTTTACGGGGTAAGGCGTATATGGTCGATAATCTGCGGGAAAGCCGGGAACTGACAGATGACATATACCGCGTGGTGCCGGCAGAAGCGCAGTTGAGCTCTTTTTATGTCGATTTTCACCAGGCCGTAAAGCTTTGGGGCGTTTTTCTGTTTATGGGACTTTTTATCGGCACCATTGTGATTTCTTCCAGCTGCAGCATTCTTTCCTTTCAGTTTCTCAGCCAGATACAAATGAATAAGGAGTTTTATGAGCTGCTGCGGGGGCTGGGGGTAACCGCGGAAGAGGTACGTCTGATTTTGGCGGCGCAGCTCTTTCCTTGTGTGGCGTTTTCCTGGCTTTTGGCCATTTTTCATGCTTTTGTCGCCTTCTTTCTGTTCGGCAGCGTGTTTCAAGTATCGGTGCTGAGCTCCTCCCTTTTGAATATGGGGATTTATACGGTCGTGTACTGTGGGTACTATTTTCTTACCATTCATTCCTGCATCCGGGGGTTGGAAGCAGAATAAGCTTGTGCCCGATAAAAAATCGCACCGCGAAAATTTTTCGCGGTGCGATTTTTTGACGTAAGGATACTTACACTTTAAGCTATGGAACGAAAACTTAACTAAAAATTTACGGGAAGTTCACCTTTGCCGGGACCGGACCTTCTACAATAAGAATTGCAGGATCAGAATAAATAATAGCAGGTGTTGCAGGCATGAATAAACTTATAGAGCCGGCGGTTCGCTGGATGAACCGCTTGAAATACGCCTATAAATTTGCCGTGATCGGCGTTTTAATCGTTTTGCAGTCAGCGGTTTTGATGTATTTGCTGGTATCGGAGCTGAATAAAAATATTGAATTCCAATTTAGCCTTAGATTCTGATTCCGATACGTCGTATTTGGTAGATATGGTTCTGCGGAAAATGCCGAATTTGTTGGAACGTTTGAATGCGGCGCAGACCTTGGAGGTAGAACTGTTCAGCCAGGCTCTCTCAAGAGAGAGAAAAAATCAGTTTTTGCAGTATGTAGGCTTGATCCGTTCGGATTTGGATCTGGTGGACTACAATGTCAAACAGGTATTGCGGCATAACGAGCCGGTACGCAGCCGTCTGCAGCCGGTGACAACCGCGCTGGTTGATGCGGCGCCTATTTTTGCCTGGAATTTTGAGCAGAAAACCATTGGACAGCAAGGCCTCCCTATATCCCGGGAACTGCTGAAAGCTACAGGGACGCGAGCCGTTCAAGAAGCGATCCGGACGCAGGACGAGACCTTTCAAATGATTGACGAATTGCTGGCGTTGCGCATTGATGCCTACATAAGCTACCGTAACGCCGTTAGTGTTTTTGCCGGCGGCATTCTGCTCTTGTTGGGATATTTATTCTGCGGCTTTGATATGTCAGTGCGCAAACGGATGTATCAGTTAAATTCGCTGATGGCCTGCGTAGCCAAAGGTGGTCTGCAGGCGCGAGGGCGCAGTGATGCAAATGACGAAATGGGCGAGCTGACTTGCGAAATCAATCGCACTTTGGATTCGCTGCAAAGGATGTACGAAGAAGTGCAGCAATCTCACGCAACGTTGGAGCGGTGGAACCTGGAGCTGGAAGGAAAGATTAAAGAGCGGACGGCGGCGCTGCAAAACTTGCTGGATTACGCCGGCCAGGGCTTTTTGTCTTTTGGCGGCGACCTGCAAATCGACAAGGAATATAGCGCCGAATGCACCGCCATCTTCCGCCGGGAGATAGCGGGAGAAAACGCCTGTGCGCTTCTTTGCCCGGAGGCGGAGGCGCAGCAAGTGTTTGTAGCTGCGGTGCTCGCGAAGATCTTGGCGGAAAACAGCGCTGCTTTGCAGGAAACGTACTTTTCCCTTTTGCCGGAAGCTATTTCTCTTGGAGCAAGGTATATCAGCGTTACATACAAGGTTATTGAAGGAGGGCAGCAAGGAGGGTCACGTAAAATCATGCTGATCCTGACCGATCGGACGGCGCAGAAGGCCCTAGAGGAACAAATGCAGGCGGAGCGCGACGTGCTGGCGATGATTGTGCAGGTGGTGACCCATGCGGCGGATTTCTTTGCCGCGGTCAATCAATATACTCTCTTTTGTCGGGAAGGTATGGCGGAGCTGCTGCGCAGCAAAAAAGAACCGGCCGACGTATTGGCGGATTTATTTCGCGTAGTTCATACCTTCAAAGGCACTTTCGGTCAATTGCGGCTGCGTCAAACCATGGGCTTCTTGCATGAGATGGAGGATCGCTTGGCGGCGATTCGGACGCAGGAAGGGGCGGATATGGAAAAAAGCGAGCTGGAAAAGAATCTGGCTGGCTTTACGCCGGAGCGGATGCTGAGCTGGCTCCAAGAAGATGTGCGAGTATTGGAAGATAAGCTGGGACAGGATTTTTTCCAACGGAAAAATGTTTTGGTTATTGACAATGAGAGGTTGCTGGAACTCGAAGAGAAGATGCAAGCGGCACTGTCGCCGGAAGAATGCGGCATGCTCTTGACCGCTATTCGTCGCCTTCGCTATAAGCCGCTGCAGGAGCTGCTGCAATCCTTTCCTGAATACACATGCGGCTTGGCCGAGCGCCATGGCAAAGCGGTCCATTCTTTTGCGGTCCATGGCGGGACGATGATGGTGGATCCGGCGCGGTACTATGATTTTGTCAAGTCGATGGGGCATGTTTTTCGCAATGCCGTCATGCATGGCTTGGAAACGATGGAAGAACGCTTGGAAAGCGGCAAGGATGAGCTTGGCGTTATTGCCTGCTCTGTTCGAGAGGAAGAAGGCGGGGTTTGCATTACTGTCGCCGACGATGGCCGAGGTATGGATCCCAAAGTCATTCGGGATTTGGCGTTGGAAAAAGGGCTGTGCTCCTTGGCGGACGTGCAGCGGCTGGGGCCGGAAGAGTGGCTGCGGTTTATTTTTGCTGACGGTTTTTCCGCAGCCGAAGAGGTGGATGAACTGGCTGGACGCGGCGTCGGTTTAGCGGCGGTGCGTATGGAGCTCGAAAAGCTGGGCGGGATGGTTACTGTGCGCAGTGTTTTGGGTGAAGGCACGGAGTTTTCCTTTTTCCTGCCCTATGAAAAGGCGGAAGAAGCCGAGTCGCTTTCCATACGAGATTTGGCCAAACCGCTGCTCCAGGCGGCGGAAGGGCTGCTGCAAGAGCAATGCGGCCTAGCGGTAACGCGCATTCATTATTTGGACAGTGCGTCCGAAGGAAATCTGCAGCTGCGCAAAGTGTCCTCCTTTTTGAATGTCAAAGGCGGTCTTGCGGGCAAGATCCTGCTGAGCGCCGACGAAAAGATTGTGCAGGCTGGAATAAAAGCGAGAGTTAGGACGGCGGCGGAAGACAAGCTGGAGAATGTGCTCTCGCAGTATGCCCAACAGCTTTTTCGCCAAGCCCTAGAAGCCTGGCCACAAGGTCCGGCCGAAGTGAATGTGGAGCCTTTGCTCAGCCTGTTGGCAGAGGACGCTTCCGCCAAGTATTCGCACTCGCAGACATCTACGTGGGTGCTGGAAACACCGGCGGGCAGTCTGTCCCTAAGCCTCATTTACTAGTAAGACTGCATTTTAAAGAGACAATAAGTACACAGGGAGCTGCTGATTTAATGAGCGCTCTTTCAAAGTGAAAGCTTTTTCTGTCAGGCGAGGAAGAAAAAGCAGGCATAGCGGCGCTCTGCCGAGGCTTTCTGCCGAGGCTTTCTGACGACGCCTGACGGGAAAAGAACCGCTTTGAAGGAGATGCGAGTAAATTTGCGGTTCCCTTAAAGAAGGGAAGGAAGAAGCACATGGCCAGAGTGATGATTGTGGACGACGCCCTGATGATGCGTAAAACCTTACGGAGGATGTTGGAGAAGATTGACTGTGAAATCGTAGAGGAGGCCGCCAGCGGCGAGCAAGCGTTGGTAAAGTATGCGCAATGTTGTCCGGATTTGGTGACCATGGACTTGACCATGCCGGGTATGGGAGGCTTGGAAGCCATTCGGCAGCTAAAAGCGCAGGAGCCTGCGGCTAATATTCTCGTCATCAGCGCGCTGGGGCAAAAGCATGCGGTGTTTGAAGCATTGCAGCTGGGAGCAAAAAACTATATCGTCAAACCGATCAATGAAGAAAACCTGCAGTCGGTGGTGCGCCTGCTGTTAAGTGAAACTACAAAAGAGGCGGCTCATGGCTAGAAAAGGATTTCTAGGCCAAGCAAAGACTTGCAGTCCTGGCGAGGAGAGAGTATGTTAAATCAATTTTTTGGGCATTATTTGTTAAATAGGGGCTTGCTGGCGTCGGAAGAGCTTTGTAACGCCATCCGCCAGGAAAAGCAGGTCAAAGTTAAATTGGGAACCCTCGCGGTCAATCAGGGGTTGATGACGGCGGCGCAGGTGGAAGAGGTGCATGCTCTGCAACAGCGCTGCGATCAGCTATTTGGCAAGCTGGCGGTAGAGATGGGGTACTTAAACCAGGAGGAGGTGGAGCAGCTTTTGGCGCAACAGCAAGAAGAGCCGCTGGCGTTGCTGCAGACTATTTCCGATCAAGGGTATCTGCCATTAGCAAAGCTAGAGCAGGCGTTGCGGGAATTTCGCAGCGAATACGGCATGGAACCCGGCTATGACGCGACGCTGCCGTATCCGCTGCATTTGTTGTTTCCTTTTTTAGTGGAAGAAGATGCAGCTATCTATTTAGAAGCCTATGTGGGGCTGCTGCTGCGTAATATGGAGCGGTTTTTAGATGTGCCGTCGTATTTGCCTTGTGAAGAAGAAACGAAACTGTCGGTCAACAGCGCCGGGTATGTGGTTACGCAAAAAATTTATGGAGATAAAAGCTTTTTTACCGGCCTGAGGCTGAGGGAAAAAGCCTTGCTGGAGTTGGCCAGCCGTTTTTACGGCGAGCAACTGAACAAAGTAGACGAATTGGCGCTGGATTGTGTCGGAGAGTTTTTAAATGTACATAACGGTGTTTTCTGCGGACTTCTTTCCGGCAAAGGCGTCTGGGCGGACCTGGAGGCGCAGCAGGCTAACCCCTTTGGCTGTGAATTGCAAAGCCGTATTTATCGTTTGGACATTGGCACCTCCTTTGGACCGTTGGAAATGTTGTTTGCCGTACAATAACTTAGTGATAGTTTCTGATATAAAAACAAATGAAAACCGGCATTCTTGGTTCCTTGTGACAAGAATGCCGGTTTTATTTGTTGGCAGACAGGATTTAGCGCCTAAAGCGAGAAAGAACATAGAAGCAGTAAAATGTAAATAAAATACAAAGCTATTTACTGAATTGAGATGTGTCCAAAATTAACAAGAGGAGAGAATTAAATGAAAAAAGTGTGCCTTATGTTTGTATTGATGATGATTTTGGGAATGGGAACGGTCTGGGCGTCAGAAGACGCAGGTAAAGCGTCACAAGAGCAAAACAGCAAGCTGCCGCGGGTGGCTTTTCTCTATGTAAATAATGCTAAAACTGATTATGATGCCGAAATTGACGCGAAAATCCTGGAACATATGAAAAAAGTAGCCGCAGGCCGCTGGACTCTGGTGGCTGGCGATGCGTATAAGGACAAGCTGGCGTCCATGGGCATCCAAAGCGTTACCATGGCGGAGCGGGCGGATATTTTGGCGGTAGCCAAAGATTCCGACGCCGATGCCTTGTTGGTAGTGGAAATAGAGCCGTTTACGGTTCGTGATGTGATGACCTTCTTTACGGTGGGCAAGAAAGTGACTGCTTCCATTCCGGTAAAGGCTATTGACAGGCATACAGGGCTATACTTATATAATGGCAAATTTGTTGAAATGGGGCAGGACAATACCATGATCGGAGCCCTTGGCAACAAGTCGGTCAGCATGAAGGCGTTGGATCAGTTTTTTAGCAAGTTTGATGCCGTGGTACCGGAGAAATTTGCTAATGTGAAACGCGTGGCGGCGAATACAGAAAATAAATAGAGAAATTTAAGCGATAACCCAGGCGTTTTTTAAAGACGTCTGGGCTTTTTTTATAGCAGAATTTATAAGCTTTTACGGCTGCAAAAGGAGGAATGGCAAGGGTTTGTGGATAACGAACCGCGAAACACACGAAAGACGCGAAAGGGTTTTGAAGGGTTAGGAGCTTCTGTATAAACGGCGGCGTAACTGTATTTGAGACAAGATTTGCGCGCGCCTCCGATTCTTCTGTTCAATTTCCGTATTTTCCGTCAAAAGGCTGCGTTAGCACTTTTTCTTATGGCGCCAATACAGCCTTCCGGAAGTGTATTATTTCCTATAGGCAGCTGTTTAGGATTGCCGTTGCAGATTGGCGGAGCTGCTGTTGGCGTATTGGTGGTGGCGTGGTCGCAAAAGATGGCGGTTATTGACGTCAGAACCGATTCCATCTTGCGGCAGTACGCCAACATTGTGTCGGCGGCGTTGGCTAGAGCGCAAGACCATGAGTATATGTATGAGCTGGCCTATATTGACGAATTGACCGGGCTGCCCAATCGGCGAAATTTCTATAAACAGCTGCAGGAAAAGCTGGCGGCAGGGGAAACTCTCTTGGGCGGCTACGTCTTTTTGTTGGATTTGGACAACTTGAAGCTAATCAATGACTCCCTGGGGCATAGCCAAGGAGACCGTTTTATTTGTGCTGTGGCGGCTGCGCTCAAGTGTCGTGTGCCGGAAAGCGGTATTGTGGCCAGGCTGGGCGGCGACGAATTCGGCCTATGGCTTTCCTCTTCGGACTGTCAAGAGGCAGGACTAGTTGCGTCAGAGTTGCTGCAGTCGATTGAGGATGGTGAAACCGAGGGAGAGCATCCTTTGCATATAACGGCCAGTATGGGCATTGCCGCCTATCCGCGGGATGGTCTGACTGTGGAAGAATTATTGCAAAATGCCGATGCTGCATTGTATGAAGCCAAAGACAGCGGTAAAAATGCTTGGCGCATGTGTACAAGGGAACTGGTGCAGGAAAGCAGAGAGAAGCTGTTTTTGTCCAACGCCTTGCGCAGCGCCATTGTTAATCGCGAGTTTAGTCTGGCGTTCCAGCCGATTGTTGATGCTGCGAAAAATCTCGTGGCCTTTGAAGCGTTGCTGCGTTGGCGTAGTGCAGAATACGGGCAGGTGCCGCCAGGTAAGTTTATTCCGCTGGCGGAGCAATGCGGCTTGATGCCGCTCATTGGGCAGTGGGTGATGGAGCAAGCTTGCTGGTTTGCAGACCAATTAAGGCAGCAAGGCTTGGGCCAGATACGAGTGCATGTGAATGTATCGGCGCAGCAGTTAGAGGATGAAGCTTTTTGCGGTATGGTAGAAGACCTTTTGCGCGCTAAGCTGCAAGATCGCCGCGCCATTATTTTAGAGGTTACAGAGAGCGTATTCATGGCTTCGATCGGGCAAGCGGTAACTAGCTTGCATGAGTTGAAGCAACAAGGCCTAACTCTTTCCATGGATGACTTTGGCGAAGGGTTTTCCTCTTTGGCGCAGTTGTTGCGGTTACCTTTTGAGTCTTTGAAAATTTCTCGTACGCTGGTGCAAAATTTAGGCGACGATGAACGTCATCTGCAGTATATCGCGGCCATTGTGGAGATGATGCATGCGTTGGATATGGAGGTAGTCGCCGAAGGAGTGGAAACCGAGCTAGAATGGCAGAGTGTTGGAATTTGCGGCTTTGATTTAGTGCAGGGCTATTATATTGCGCGCCCTTTGACGGCGGACGCGGCGCTGGAGTGGGCGCGGGAGAATAAGAATCAACAAACTGTTTAATGATTACAAAAAATGTTGACAACAGATGTGCCTTCTTTTAAGATGGAAGTATTCCATTTTGAAAGAAGGCTGTTGTTTTATGAAACGGATTTTGACGGTGTTGGCGGGCTGTCTGTCTATAAGTCTGGGCATTTTGATTTTTAAGTATGCGCATATCACCACCGGAGGCACGACAGGCTTGGCCCTTAACCTGGCCTATTGGCTGCAGATTCCTTTTGACGGCCTGTTTTTTGTGGTGAATACGCCGTTTTACATTTTGTCGCTCAAGCGGCTGGGTTGGAAGTTTACGGCTAGCACCTTGTTGTCGGTTGTGACCGTGGTGTTGCTGACTGGTGTGGAGCGTGTCCTGCCGGCGATGCAACTAGATCCCTTGTTTGGAGCTCTTGCGGGCGGCGTACTAGCGGGATTAGGCCTGTCGTTGCTCTTTATGGGGCAAAGCTCGCTGGGAGGGACCGGCGTGTTGACTGTGTATTTGCAGCAGCGCTATGGCTGGGATCCGGGGAAGCTCAATTTTTGCTTTGATGCCGTGATTGTAGGTTCCAGTATGTTAGTGGTCGGTGCTGGAGAGGCCTTGTTTTCAGCGCTGTCCATTGTGGTGGTGTCTAGCGTGATCAGCTTGTTTAGAAAGCGCATCGCCAGTTCCTATCGGACGCCGGAGGCGCATGCCGAAGCGGCGTAGACGCGTTGGACGAACAAGATAGCTGGATACCATGATATTATAAACAGGAGTATAGGGAGTAGAGTGAGGGTACGATGGAATAGAAAGAGTAATCCGGTTTATAGAGATGGAAAGCCGTTTTTTTAGCGGCTTTTTTTATACCATGATTTGTGAACGGCGTCTCCTGTTTTTGCGTCCTGCGGACCGTCTGGCTCCAAAAAGTATAAAATACAATCACTGCCACCGTAGCCTCATTCGTTCCCTCCATCTACTCACTCTACTCTTGTTCAATTTTCGTTTCGTACTTTTGTCTTGAAATGATATGATAGAGGCAAAGGCGGTGAAGGTTTTGCAAAAAGAAGCGGCTCTGGAATTTTTGGATCGCTTGGCGGCAGGAATGGCGCAGATGTTTGGCCCGTCCTGCGAAGTGGTAATTCATGATATGAACAATAAAGAAAGCTCCATTGTGTCGATCTATCATGGCGAGGTGACTAAGCGTCAGGTGGGCGACAGCTTGTCTATTTTGGGCGTGCAGAAGCTGGACGAATTTTTTGAGGGCCGGGACTTTGTGAACAGCCAGGGGAAAACGAAGGAAGGGCGGCTTTTAAAAAGCTCCACTTTTCATTTGCGCGGCGAAGATTATCATTATGCCATAGGCATCAACTACGATTATACCCATCTGGAATTGGCAAAATCGGTGCTGGCGGAACTGACGGCTGTGGGCGCGCCGATTGAAGAGGAGCTTCATGCCTCGGCGCCTACGTTGGATTCCATTTTTGAGGCTTGCTTGCAGCGTTTGGGAAAACCCGTAGCCTTGCTCAACCGTGAGGATCGGCTGCAGATGATTGCGCTTCTGAGTGAGCAAGGGGCGTTTCAATTTGCCAAAAGCATTCCTGCGATTGCGGAAAAATTAAATGTGTCCCGCTTTACCATCTATAAGTATCTAAAAGAGCGGTCTTGAGGGGAACGGCACACAGAGTAACAGAGAAAAGCCAGAGGTAACAGAGAAAAAAGCAGGATTGAACAAGAGAATCGGAGTCACGGGAGGGATCGACTGAGGGGTTACAGGGTACGGAAGACAGAGTAAGCCGGATAAAGGCCAGAGAGAACATTGACGAGAGGTTGCCGCGGCGCTCCTCGCAACGACAGATGTTAGGCTGGCTTCGCGTCATTGCGAGCGGAGCGAAGCAATCTCTTCGTAGTACAGGGGAACGGAGACTTGGAGAATAAATCGGTCCTTCTTGGCGCAGGCGGCAGGATTTTGAGAGATAACGTATAATATCACAGTAGAGAGAAATGCGGGAAAGCAGCGTGGCGGCGTTGGCTTTCCTTTTTTTGCATAGCAAGGAGTGTTGGGGATTGTCGGAGCAGCGCAGGCAGTTGGTGGCCCGCAATTTTTGGGAAAGCGTACCATTAGAGAAACGGGCTTTTGTCGCCGCTAGGCTGCCGGAGTATTTAGCCAAACTTTCAGGGCCGTTGTTTGCCCAGACGAAAGGGATGTATGTTCGCTCACTACAGGGCGGCGCGCGGACGGTTTATAAATTTCGCGTCAACAGCGGCGACCGAATTTTGTTTTTGTATGCTAGAGATATTCCCGGTTTGCGTCGGGAGGTGGCATCGGACAGCGTGGTGCTTTTAGAATACTGTAAGCATGATACGCAGGTGCGGCGAGGCGTTTCGCTGCAAGCGGCTGCAGCTGCAGCCGGAGCGGAGGATGCGGCATTTTGCGAAGAACCTTACGAAGAAGTCGGAGAAAGTGAGGCTTTGCGCCGGAGTCAGCAATACTGGGGCAATGTGCCGCAGATTCTTGATGCAGCCGCCTGGTATTTAACTACCGATGAAGGCTTGGCTCGCTTGGTAGAGGAAGGCCGGGGCGACTGGCAGCTATATCTCAGCCAAGAGCAGTATGACTGTGTGCTTAGCGAAGGCGAGCCGTTGTTTCTTGCTGGCGGAGCCGGTACCGGCAAGTCGACCGTGGGGCTGCATAAGCTGATGGCGCGGAGTTCTCAGGAAGCTAAGCTGGGCTATTTTACGTATGCCAAGCGGCTGAGGGATGATACCCAGGCCTTGTATGAAGCGTGGTGTGAGGGAGCGTCGGAATCGGTCCGAGCGCAAACGGAGTTTCATTGTGTAGCATCCTACTGTCGGGAACGGTTGGACGTTAGGGAAAAAGCCGTAGTCTCGTTCCGGGTTTTTGAAAGCCAATTTTGGCGGGTCTATGGGAGCGCCAGCAGCTTCTCTGCTGCCGACGCCTGGCAGGAGATTCGAGGGCTTTTAAAGGGTGGTATGGGGCGTCACTGGCTGCGGCAAGATTTGTTGCTGCAACGCAAGTATTCAATAGAGGAAGAAACGGCGCGCTGGCTGGAGGACATTGGGTTTTGGCAAGAAGACGGTCACGGCTGGTGGCGCATTTTGCGCCGTGACGGCAGCCAAGGTTTATTTCAAGGCGCTGTCGGAGCTCCTTCAAAGGCGGTAAAAAAAGAAGCCTTGGCGCTTTTGGCGCGGCTGCAGCAGGAAATATATCAGATGTCTTTGCTGCCGAAGGATACGTATTTGCAGCTGCCGCTGGACCATTCTCTCTTTGGGGCGGAACAGCGCGAGCAGCTTTATGAAGTGGCGCTGCAATATCAACAGTGGCTGGAAAGCCAGCAGCTGCTGGATGAAAACGACATGGCTCGGCAAGGTCTCGCTAGGTTGGCGGCAGGAAGGCTGCAGCCGGAGTTCGATTACCTGGTGATTGATGAAGTGCAGGATTTAAGTGAGCTGCAGCTCTACTTTTTACTGGCCTGCAAGAAGCACAACGACCATGATTTTCATTCCTTTTTATTCAGCGGTGATGTGCAGCAGACAATTAACCCGACGTATTTCGACTTTGGCCGTCTGCGCATGCCTTTTCATTATCGCGGGCATCTGCGGACGCAGCTGCGGGTTTTGACGAAAAATTATCGCTGCCGGGAGCCCATTGTGGCTCTAGGCAATGCGTTGGCGCAGTTTCGCAGCCGTTGGTGCGGCGCTTCAGACCAAGAAGAGACGCAGTTGCTGCAGCCGCTTTTGCCGGGGGCGTTCAAACCGCAATGGCTGCAGGCGCAGCCGGATAATGCCAGAGAACTCTTGGCGGCGGCGGCGGATGTACAGCGCGGCTATGTAACGGTGCTGGTAGCCAATGAACAAGAAAAGAAGCGTCTTTTGTCCGGCGGTTACGGACGGCATAACGTCTATACGGTTCAGGAATTTAAAGGGGCGGAAGATGATTATATCATTGCTTATCGCTTGCTTAGTTCGGCCAAGGACGCTTGGGAGGAGCTGCTGGGCGGTCAGGGACGAGGGCAGCTGCGCCTTAGGTATCAGGCTAATCTTCTCTATGTAGCTATTACCAGAGCCAAGGAACGCCTGTGTTTCTATGAAGATGACGCACCGGCGGGGGTGCTGGCGGCGTTGGCGAACTGGCTGGAAGAGGTAGCCGTGTTTGATGCATCCCGTCTTGGCTTGCAGGGAATTTCGGAAGCGGCGGCGCTGCTGGAAAAGGCGCGGGAGCGCGAGCGCGAAGAATACTACTTGGATGCCAGCGATTTGTACGCGCAAGCTGGCGATAGCGTTTCCGCTTCTCGCTGCTTGGGGGCGGAAGCCGAGGCGGCAGGGCAGGCGGAAGAGGCCTTGACGCATTATGAGCGGGCCGGCGAATGGGAGCGCGTACTGAACTTGGCGAAGGATACGACGAATGAGCTGGCGGCGCTGCGGGCGATGCTGCACTTGCAACGCTCCTATGAAGAGGTGGAAGGGTATTTTGAGCCCCATGAAGAACGCTTGCCTTCAGTCATGGCGGCTATTTCCCGGGAAAAGGATATGGAGGCTCTGGCGGTGGAAGTCTATTGGCTGCCTAAAATGCAAGCCTTTACACAGGCCTGCGAGGAATGCGCCTACGAATTGGAATTTCTTTCTCTGGCGAAAGCGGAAGGAGGTAAACCCTAATGGAAGAAACGGAAATCCAGGTGCTGTTGCACCAGTTTAGTCAAAGCAGTAATGCTTTGAAGAAAGTAACCAAACGGATTATTGCCTTGCAGACCCTGGCGCAAGAGCTGCAGGACGCGGCCAGCGCTTTTGAAGAAGATCAACCGATGGAAGCCGTGGTTGAGCATTTGGAGCGGCAGTTGGGCAGCTTTGTTTCGGTCCAAAGCGAGATCAAAAGCTTGCGCCAAGATCAAGATGAATTGCAAGTTCAAGTGCGGTTGTTGGAAGAAAAGATAGGAGAATTGAGCCGAGGGCAGGAGGCGCTGCACCAGGACGTGAAGGAGTGCAAATCGCTCTTGCAGGAATCCTTGGCCGTGCAGCGGGCGCTTTTGGACCGCCTGCCGCCGGTGGCGGAAGAAGTAGAGTAAGAAGAAAGAAGGAACTTGATTCATGACAAACGCAGCAGACTGGCTGCTCTATAACGCCCGCATATGGACGGGCGAGGCGGAGCAGCCTTGGGCCCAGGCCTTGGCGGTGCGCGGCGAGCGCATCGTCGCGGTGGGCGCAGACGAAGAAATAAAGAAGCTGGCCGGCTTGAAAACGTCCTGCGTAGACGCTGGCGGCAAGCTGGTGCTGCCGGGCTTTATCGACAACCACACCCATTTTTTGATTGGCGGCTTCCAACTTTTGTCGCTGGACTTGCGGACGGTAACGTGCAAAGAAGAATTCATCGCAGCTGTGCGGCAGCGGGCGGCAGAATTGCCGTCCGACGCTGTCTTAGGAGGCGGCGGCTGGAGCAATGATCAGTGGACGCAAACAGATCTGCCGCATCGCTCCTGGGTGGATTCCTTTACACGGGAAAGACCGGTTTTTTTACATCGCAGCGATTTGCACATCGCTTTTGCCAACAGCGCGGCGTTGCGGCTGGCGGGCATTGATAAGAATTCGCCGGACCCGGTGGGCGGGCAAATTCTACGGGACGAGGACACAGGCGAGCCAACGGGTATTCTTAAGGATAATGCGGTAAAACTGCTGCAGGAGAAGCTGCCCGCTCCGTCGCCGGAAGAATACGATCAGGCGCTGCAGGCGGCGATGGACTGCGCCCTTCGTTCCGGTGTCACTTCGGTGCAGGACGTGACGGCCTGGAGAGATTGGCTGGACTGGGAGTGCCTGCTGCGCTTTCAGAAAAAGCAGGCCTTAGCGGTGCGCATTTATGCGCGTACCCAGATTCATGAGTGGGAAAAACAGCTGCAGCTGCGCCAAGACGGTTTCGCAGACGATGCCTGGCTGCGCCTGGGCGGTCTCAAAGGATTTGTGGATGGCTCGCTGGGGTCCGGTACGGCGTATATGTGCGAGCCTTATGACGACGCGCCGGAAACCTGCGGTTTGTTGACGGAGCAGATGCTGCCGGAAGGCATTATGAAAGAACGCCTTGCCGCGGCGGATCGCGCCGGTTTGGCGGCGTCGCTGCACGCTATTGGCGACAAGGCCAATCAGCTCTTGCTGGATATTTTTGAAGAAGTTGAGGCGGAAAACGGGCCGAGGGATCGACGTTTTCGCATTGAACATGCCCAGCACTTGCGTCGCGAGGACATCGGACGCATGGCGCGTTTGGGCGTTTTGGCGTCGGTGCAGCCGGGGCATGTGGCGGATGACGGTTGTTGGGCGGAAAAACGCATCGGCGCGGAACGCTGCCGTACGACCTATGCCTTCCGCTCGCTCTTGGAGGCTGGCGTGCCCCTTTCGTTCGGGACCGATTGGCCGGTAGTGCCCTTAGACCCTTTTCAGGGGATTTACACAGCCGTTACGCGACGGACGCTGGATGGCAAGCATCCAGAAGGCTGGGTGCCGGAAGAAAAGCTGACTCTCGAAGACGCCGTGCGCGCCTATACCTTGGGCGGCGCCTATGCGGAGTTCGGCGAGCAGGAAAAAGGCTCGCTAAAAGCAGAAAAACTGGCGGATTTAATTATGGTGTCGCAGGATGTTTTTCAGGTTCCCGTGGACGAGTTGCCGAAGACCAAGGTGCTGCTGACCATGGTCGGCGGCCAGGTTCGCTATAAAAATAAGGATTGAACAAGAGAGCCGGCGGTAGGGAAAGAAAACGGAACAGAGAGGAACAGAGTAACAGAGGGGACGCAGAGACGGACAAGGATTTAAATAGAGTCGTGAGTGATTATCATAAAAACCTCTGTTTACTCTGGCTTTTCTCTGATTCTCTGTGTTCCGTACCTTCCTCTGGTTCGTTTAATTGACATATCTACTTTAGCATGCTATGCTAATTCGAACAAACGATTGTTTGAATTAGGGGGGCGAATAACTATGGAAGATAAAGACAGCCGCGCCAAGCTGCTGGCGATAGCGACGGATTTGTTTGCATGCAAAGGCTTTGCCGCTGTATCGGTACGAGAGCTGACGCAGCAGGCTAAGCTCAATGTGTCGGCGGTATCCTATCATTTTGGAGGCAAAGAAGGCTTATATCAGGCGGTATTGGAGGAGCAGTTCCGGCCTATTCGCGAGAGCATGGAAACGATGCAGGCGCAGACGCCGTCGACGCCGATTGCCAAGCTGGAGATGTATGCGAATCGAGTAACCTACATTCACGGGCAGCGGCCCTATTTGTCTCGTTTTATCATGAGAGAGCTGCTGAAGCCCACTGCCTATGGCGGACCGATCGTGGAGCGTCATTTAGGCGAAGTATATCAATTTGTCATGGAGACGTTGCGCGAAGGCATGGAGCAGGGCCTGTTTCGGCAAGGTCTGGATGTGGCCCATGCGGCAATATCCATGGCGGGCATTCTTAATTTTTATTTCATCACGAAACCGCTGGCAGAAAAAATGGTGCCTTTGGGGGAAGATTCGGATGCTAAATATGCGATGCAGGCGTTTCAGCTGTATTTATACGGCATTGTGGATTCAAAGACAAAAGGAAACGAGAATGGGTGAGCGCAATGAAGGATAAAAAGAAACTATTTCGGATTGCCTTGCTTTTTTTACTGGCCGCGTCTGTAGCCAGCGGCTGGTATATCTGGCAGGACGGCAAGGTTACGACGGACAATGCGGCTATTGAAGGTACGATCGTGACATTGAGTCCCAAAGTTCAGGGCTATGTCAAAGCGGTACATATTAAAGATAATCAAGTCGTGAAAGCCGGCGATGTGCTGGTAGAAATCGATCCTGTGGACTATCAGATTAAGCGGGATCGGGCGGCGGCGGCCTTGTCGGCAGCCAAAGCGGCTGCTGGTGCGGCGCAAAGCAGCCTGGCCACGACGTCCATTTCCGCTCCGTCTGGCTTAGAAGGGGCTCGGGCGCAGGTGGCGTCGGCGCAGGCGAACTGGGAGAAAGCGGCGGCTGACCGGCAGCGTATGGAAAGCCTTTTTCGCGAAGGCGCCTGCTCACAGCAGCAGTGGGATCAAGCGGTAGCTACGGAAGCTTCCTTACGGGCGGCGCTGGAAAAAAGCCAAGCCGACGCTCGTTCGGCGTCAACGGCGTCCAGCGTTATCGCTACGGCGCAAAGTACAACAGAGCAGCTGTCGGCGCAGGTGCGTCAGGCCGAAGTGGAGCTGGCGCAAGCGGAGCAGGATTTAGCAAATACGAAAATTATTGCTCCGGTGGACGGGCGGATTACCAAACGCAGCGTGGAACTAGGAAACTACGTCCAGGCGGGGCAGCAACTGGGCTCTTTAGTTGGGACGGAGTTATGGGTTGTGGCCAATTTTAAGGAAACCCAGCTTAAGCGCATGCACCCGGGACAGACGGCGGAAATACGCATTGACGCTTACCCCGGCGTTACGCTAAAAGGGCGCGTGGACAGCTTGCAGGCGGGAACGGGCGCGCATTTTTCCTTGTTTCCGGCGGAAAATGCCACCGGTAATTTTGTAAAAGTGGTGCAGCGGGTACCGGTCAAGATCGTTTTAGAAGCGCAGCCGGAAAGCTCCATCCATCTGGGGCCCGGCATGTCCGTAGAGCCCACGGTATTTACGGAAGGAACGGTTCTTTAAGATGGAAGCGGCCATGCATCGTCCCGAACGGCCTTTTCTGGTTTCCGTAGTGGTCAGTTTGGCGGCGTTTATGGAAGTGCTGGATACGACCATTGCCAATGTGGCTTTGGCGTATATCGCCGGTTCTTTGGGGGCGAGCTCCGAGGAGAGCACCTGGATTTTAACGTCGTATCTTGTAGCGAACGGCATTGTATTGCCCTTATCCGGCTGGCTCTCGGCGTTGATGGGGCGGAAGAATTTTTTCATTGTCTGCATTCTTGGTTTTACGGCGGCGTCGTTTTTGTGTGGCATTGCAACTTCGCTGTCCATGCTGATCGTATGCCGGTTGTTGCAAGGCTTGGCCGGAGGGGGCTTGCAGCCGGCGCAGCAAGCCATTATCAAGGACAGCTTTCCGCCGGAGAAGCTGGGCCTGGCTTTTGCCATTACCGGCGTTACTACGGTGCTGGCGCCAATCATCGGTCCGGTGCTGGGCGGCTATATTACGGATCAGTTCAATTGGCGCTGGATTTTTTTCATGAATGTTCCTGTGGGTATTTTAGCGGCTTTTTTAGTGCGTATGCTGGTAGAAGACCCGCCGACGGCGCGCAAGCAGATTGTGCCCTCGATCGACTATATCGGCTTAGGATTGATTGCCTTAGGCCTGGGAGCGCTGCAGATTGTTCTAGATAAAGGGCAGCAGGAAGACTGGTTTGACAGTTCTTTTATTCTGCTGTTTGCCGTTATTTCGGCAGTGGCGTTGGTCTTGGCCGTCATGTGGCTTTTGAAGCAGGAGAAGCCGGTGGTGGAACTTCGATTACTCTCCATGCCCAGCTTTGGCTTGCCCTGCGTGATGATGTTTTTTGTGGGCTTTGCCTTGTATTCCGGGACGGCGCTTTTGCCCATGCTGGTGCAGACCTATTACGGCTACGACGCCACCTTGGCGGGTTTGCTCTTATCCCCCGGCGGGCTTGTAGTATTTTTCCTCATGCCCCTGGTGGGCAAACTGGTGAACCGCGTACAGGCGCGATATCTTGTAGCTTTTGGCATGGCGACGATGGCGGGCGGTATGTGGGCTACCAGCCTTTTGACGCCCCAAAGCGATTATGAAATGTTTGTGATGGTTCGTATTCTGCAGACCATTGGCTTGCCTTTTTTGTTCATACCGGTGACGACGCTGGCATTTTCGCGCATTCCTCCAGCGCAGAGCAGTAATGCCTCGGCGATTATTTCTCTCATGCGCAACTTGGGGGGCAGCGTGGGCATTGCCTTGGTGACGAACGAAATGATTCACAGTCAGCAGCGGGAACAAGCGTATTTGGTACAGCATTTGAGCGCCGCAGAACCGGTCTATAACCAAGCGTTAGCGTCGGCGAAACAGGCGCTGCTGCAGTTGGGCGTTTCGCCAAACGACGCCGGGCCGATGGCGATGGGTAAGCTGTACCAGGAAATGCTGCACCAAGCAGGCATTCTGGCGTACCGAGACGCTTTCCTGTTTTTGGCGACCTTGCTCTGTTTTATGGCCGTAGGCGCTCTTTTCATGCCGAATAACCTGAAAAAGAAAGAAGTTGAAGCCGATAAAGCGGCGGCTAGTGAAGCCTAGGCTGGTACTGGCGGAACAAAGGAACCTACAGAGAAGACCGTATCCTTTTTGGGAGTACGGTCTTTTTCTTTTCGCCAGCATTTGTAAGTTTTTATGGCTGGAAAACCTAAAATTATCAAGGGCTGGGAGCTTCTGTGCAAACGGCGGCCATGATTGTATTTGAGACAAGATTTGCGCGCGCCTCGCAAAAGCAGGGTAAGGCGGCAGTTTTTTAACTCGCTGCGCTCAAACAGGCGAAACTGTCATCCGCCTTACCCTGTTTTTGCGTCCTGCGGACCGTCTTGCTCCAATAAAAGTCTCAAGTACAATCACGGCCACCGTAGCCTCATTGTTCCCTCACTTTACTCCTCGGGCCTTTCTCTGCTTTCCTCTGTTCTGCGTGACGTTCTCTTCTAAAAGATCTCGTAGCGGTCTTTTTCTGTTTAGTGGCGTTATAGAAACAGCAATTATATAGCACTTTGTATACTTATTTCAAATTGCGCAAAAATTAAAAAAGGAAATATCCTTAATGTGGCGAATAACGTACTGTGGTTGCAAATGTGCGTATAGAAAAAACATTTTTTAAGGAGGCGAATTGGTAGATGATTTGGGTGGGAGCTATTATTGTCTTGCTTACTTTCGTTGCTATTGTGAAACGCTATGAAACAAGATTGGTGCTCTTTTTAGGCGGTTTAGCCATGGCGGCGGCGGCAGGGAAGCCCTTGGCGGCGATGGACGCGTTTGCCAAGGCCATGGTGAATGAGGGTCTGGTGACGACGATTTGTACGGTTATGGGTTTTTCCTATGTCATGAGCGTAACCAATTGCGATAAGCATTTGGTGCATTTGCTGGCGGGGGGGCTCAAACGGGTGAAGCCGATCTTGGTGCCTGGCGCCGTGGTGGTGACCTGGGTGCTGAACATCGCCCTGCCTAGTACGGCTGGCTGCGCCGCTGCGGTAGGGGCGGTGCTCATTCCCACGCTGATTCGCTCCGGCGTGCATCCGGCTATGGCTGCAGCTTGTGTTATGTCGGGGACTTTCGGCAGTACCATGAGCCCGGGTCTCAGCCACAATCCCTTTGTGGCGAAGCTGGCCCAGGTGGACGTCATGACGGTCATTGCCAACCACGCGCCGGCGGTGCTGGTGGTGCTGGCTATTGCCGCGCCGATGTTGGCCATGGTGGCGTATTGGCGCAAGGAAGGCCCGGACGCAGAGCGTGCCGCTGCTTTCCAGGGAGATGGTCAGGCTTTCAAGGTCAATCTCTTAAAAGCCATTATTCCGGCGCTGCCGCTGCTGCTGCTGGTATTGGGCAGCAAGCAGCTTGGCGTGATTCCGACGGTAACTGTGCCGCAGGCCATGATTATCGGGGCTATGCTGGGCTTTTTGGCTACCTTCCAGAATCCCCAGGAAATTTCCAAAGGCTTTTTTAAAGGTATGGGCGATTCGTACGGAGATATTATGGGGATTATTATCGCGGCTGCTGTGTTCACCCAGGGGATGCAGATTATTGGTCTGACCGGTGCGATGATTGAGAAAATGAAAGCCTCCCAGGATATTGCTATTTATGCGGCGACTTTTGGACCGTACTTCTTAGCGATTCTAAGCGGTTCCGGCGATGCTGCGGCGCTGGCCTTCAACGGTGCAGTGACGCCCCATGCGGCGCAATTTGGCTGGGCTATTAGTGACATGGGTTCTCTGGCTACCATTTCCGGCGCCTTGGGACGGACCATGTCACCCGTAGCGGGCGGTTTGATTGTCTGCGCGACCATTGCCAAGGTCAATCCCTTTGAGATTGCCAAGCGGACGGCGCCGGGCATGGTGCTGGGCGTGATCGCGGTGCTCTTGGTTTTCTCGGTACGCTAACCGTAGAAAGACTTGGTGAATTCTTGTTCTTTAATAGGATCGTGCTATGGCTTTGCCGCCTTCTGGATTTACAGGGGGCGGCTTTGCTTTTACCATAGAGAGAAAGAACGATGACGCAGGGAGAAGGCGGACTATGGATGCCTATAAGATCTTCAGCTCGGAGGAAGCGGCGGCGTACGTGCGGCAGGCGTTGCCCGAATTTAGCAAGAAGGGGCCTCTTCGTGCAAGGCGTCTTGCAGGAGACAGCCGCAGCGTAGACGGTCATGTGAACGAGATTACCCGCGTGGAGGCGGCTGACGGAAGCTCGGTCATCCTTAAGCAGCTGATGCGCATGTCAATTTGACCTCTCACGGGGAAGTCTATGAGCTGCCATTAGCGCGCATGGCGGTGGAAGTGTATGCGCTGCGTTTTTGGGAGCGTCTTTGCCCGGGTACGACGCCGCAAATTTATCGTTGGGATGATGAGCGCAAACTGCTAATCATGGAAGATTTGGGGCGGCTTCGTTTATGGAGCGAGAGTATTCTGGAACGCAGGCGGTTTCCGGAAGTTGCCAAGCGACTAGGCAAATTTCTGGGGACAACCGCGTTTTATACCTCAGAGTTTTTTCTTGATCTAGAAGAAAAGAAGTTGCTGCAAGCGACCTTTGCGGATGGGCAAACCAAGCCGTTTTGGAATCATTTGTTTTTTCAAAGCGCCATGCTGACGCCGCCGCTGGAAGCGGTCAATCCGCTTGTTCGGGGGGAGCTGGCGGAGCTTTGCGCCTTGTCGCCGGTGCGGCGGGAAGTGGAACGCTTGCAGGAGCGCTATGCCTGGCAGAGGCAATGTTTGATTCACTCTGATTTGCATACGTCCAATATTTTTGCAGGTGAAGGGGAAATCAAAGTATTTGATGCCGAGTATGCTACCTATGGGCCCGTAGCCTTTGACCTGGGGCGGCTTTTAAGCAGTCTGGTTTTGAGTTATGCCGCTTTGTACGCCAAAAACGATGTGGCGGAAGCGGAGAAAAGGGCGTACCAGGCATATCTTTTGGACGTAATAGAAGAGATTTATCAGGAATTTGGCGATTCTTTTCAAACGGCCTGGGAAGAGCATTTTGGGGAGAGCAATCCCTTTCAAAGTCCTTACAACCGTTTTTCCCGGCAAGAACGTTTGGTCGATACCCTTGGTTTTATTGCCTGCGCTTCGGTAGGACGCCTGTGCGACGCGGGGTTGCCTTTTGATTTCAAAGAATTGACAGATCCACAGGTGCGGGCGGCAGGGCAGCGATTGGTGCTGCGTTTAGCGGAAGAACTGCTGCTGTGTGGAAAGAAGATGACGGAGATAAACGAGCTGACCGCTTGCTTGCGGCGGCTGGTACAAGCTTGAGTGAAAATAAAAAAACCTCCTTTGGCAGCAGTCCAAGAAGCTCTGCTACCAAAGAAGGTTTTTTGTTTTTAAGGCTTGCCTGGAGAGATTACAAGAAAATCTTAGCTCCGGGGCCTAAGGGGAGATTAAAGACTATAAAGAGAACTAGCCAAAGAGTCCAAGAGACTAGAAAGGCGAGGGCGTAAGGGATTTGGGTAGCCATGAGCGTACCCATGCCTGCTTTTGTGTCATCTTTCATATAATGCGCCATAATACCCAGCATGACGGGCACGTAATAGTTTAAAGGCGTTACCGAGTTGACGGAGCTTTCGCCAATGCGGTACGCTGCTTGCGTTAAAGCTGGCTCATAACCTAATAGGCCGAACATGGGTACAAAGATTGGGGCTAGTACCAGCCATTTGGCGGAGCCGCTAATGACAAAAAGATCGACAAGGGCGGATAATAAGATGAGTGAAACAACCAAAGCTATACCTGTAAACTCCATGGATTGAAGAAAGTTAGCGCCTTTGACGGCAACAACCGTGGCGATTTGGGTCTTATTGAACCACGCGACAAACTGCGAAGCTGAAAAAGCGGTGACGATAAAGCTTAAAGAGCCAGAAAGGCCGCTAATGAGGGCGCGGGTTAGGTCACCTTCGTTTTTGATCAAGCCATTGCCGATGCCAAAAGCAGTACTCATAGAAAAGAAGAAGAAAAACAGAATAGGGATAATTCCGTCTAAGAATGCGGATTTCGGCAAAAGCGTGTGGGTTTTTGGATCGCGCAGCCAGCCCCATTCAGGGACGGTGGAAGCCAGCAAAAGCAGCACATAGACTAACGCGGTCCAACCTGCGTATTTAAGACCTTTGTTTTCTTCTGGCGTCAGTGCATGATCTTTGGTGTCGTCGCCGAACTCTTTTAGTTCAATTGTGGCGAGACGAGGAGCAACAACTTTTTCAGCCACAAGCGTGCCGACAATAGTCAGGATAATAACGGAAGAACTCATTAAGTAGTAGTTGATCAGAGGGTGTGTTGGGGATTTGGCGGTAACGGCAACGCTGCCTATGGCTGTTTGGGTTATGCCGGCAATTAAGGCATCAGTGCCGGCTGGGAGAAAATTGGCGCTGAAGCCAGCTGCAGTAGCTGCAAAGGCTACGGACATGCCTAAAATTGGATTGCGTCCCATGCCAGCGTAAACTGCTGCGGCTGCTGCGGGGACAAAAACCATTGCGGCGTCAGAGGCGAGATTGCCGTTGATACCGATAATGAAAATGGTAGCGGTAATGGCCCAAGAGGGAACTCCCAGAAGCGCTTTTCGAACCAAGGCGCTGACAAAGCCGGTTTTTTCCGCTAAGCCCATCGCAATCATCATCACGACAACCAGTCCTAAGGGAGGGAAATTGGTAAAGTTTTTAATCATATCGGAAATGATGTAGCGAAAGCCGTCGGCGCTAAGCAGGGTAACGATTTTTGCCTCCACCATCTTTCCACCTTTGCCCATGTACGTGACGGAAGTGCCGTCTAGAACCGCCGAGAGAATAAGCACCGCTACGCCGAGTAAAGAAAAAAGAATAAACGGAGAAGGAAATTTATTGCCGATAAATTCAATGACATCCAGAGTTTTTTGGAACCAGCCTTTGTTAGTTGCGACGGTAGATGCAGACATGATGGTACCTCCTTTGATTTAATAAATAATGAACCTACAAGTGCAAGATACTACGGCGAAGCTATGCGCTCACCTCCTTTTGAGCAGAAGAAGCAAGACTATTTAACGCCAAGCGGCAGAAAATGCGAGCGCCGATAGCGAGGGCGTTTTCATCGATGTCAAAATGCGGGCTATGCAGGACGGCGCCGTTGGAAGGCGAACAGCCTAGCCAGAAAAAAGCGCCGGGGATGTGCTGCAAATAGGAAGCGAAATCTTCTGCTCCCAAGCTAGGGGGGAGCGTTGAAAGAATATCTTTTGCGGGTAGGCACTGGCGAGCGGCTTGCAGAACCGATGCAGTTGCGGCGGGCTCGTTGCAAAGAGCCGGGTATCCGCGGCGGTAGTCTAGCTCATAAGAACCATGATACCCTTGCACGATGCCTTTAGTTAATTCGTTCATTTGCTGAGGAATGCTTTCGCGAACGTCATGGCTTAAGGTGCGTACGGTCCCTTCCATTACGACTTGACCGGCAATAACATTGTATCGGTCGCCTCCGTGAATGGTGCCAATGGAAATGGTTGCCGTTTCCATTGGGTCCATTCGGCGGCTGATAATGGTGCTGAAGCTTTGCAGGACAGAGGCGCTGAGTGAAATCGCGTCAACTCCTTGATGCGGCAAGGCTGCATGCGCGCTTTTTCCGTGGATTGTAAGACGAAAACGGTCGGAAGCGGCCATGAATGCGCCTTCGCGGATAGCGATTTGACCGCAAGGAAGCTCCGGCCAAAGATGCAAGCCGTAAATGCTTGTGACGTCTTTAAGAAAGGCGTCGTCTAGGAAAAAGCGGGCGCCTCCCAAGGGGGCGGCTTCTTCGGCAGGTTGAAAGACTAGCTTGATCGTTCCGGCCAGCAAGTGTTTATGCTGAGCCAACCATGCAGCGGCGCTTAGCAAAATGGCCATATGTCCGTCATGGCCGCAGGCGTGCATGACGCCGTTTGTTTGCGAACGATAGGGCGCATTCACTTCTTCTTGAATCGGTAAGGCGTCCATATCGGCTCGCAAGGCGATAACAGGACCGGGCCGATCTCCTTGGATATAGGCGCCCACTCCATAATGATGAGGAAACGTCATCGCAGGAATGTTCAAACTTTCTAGAACCTCGAGGATTTTAGCGCGGGTTTGTTTTTCTTGGCCGCTAAGCTCAGGATGTTCATGGAAGTGGCGTCTCAAGTCGATTGCAAAGGGTAAAGAAATTTGAGGCTCAAGAATCATGGGAATCTCTCCTCCTCTTTTTCAATAAAGACCAAATAAAAGACATTTCCTAAAATAAGATAAAAAAAGCTTTGATTTAATAAATCAAAGCTTCATTGCTTACAACCAATATACTAATATGTGAGATCATTATAGCACGAGGAGAAGAATAATAAAAGAAGATTTTAACAATCTTGCAAAAAAAGAAAATGAAAAAAGATAAAACGGTAATGATGAGATCGGTGAAGATATCATGAACGGCATAGCCCAAGCTAAGCAGGATATTTTTCATAAAAAAGGAACTATTGCAAGAGTACGCATTCGGAGGAGGAATGGCAGAATGAAGCTAGAGAAATTGCGGCAAGAATGGAAAACAGACGGGGATTGGAAAAAGGCCCAAGAGTTTTGGAATTTGCGGGCGGCGGAGTTTGCCGGGAAGGAGCGAGACAGCGGCCGGGTCCGTTCTACCCTGGCCTATTTGGAAGAAAAAGGCGTAGTGTGCGCTGGGGCAACCGTGCTTGACGTTGGCTGCGGTCCGGGTGCATATGCCTTGGAGTTTGCTAGATGCGGCGCCAGCGTGGTAGGAACGGACATCTCCGGCAATATGCTGCGCCATGCTAAAGAGCGTGCAGAGCAAGAAGGCGTGTTGGGAAAAACCGACTTTGTGCAGGCGATTTGGGAAACGGTTGATTTGCAAGCGCAAGGCTGGCAAGGCGCCTTCGATCTGACCTTTGCTTCGATGTGCCCAGGGATCAGCAGCGTGGATGCGCTGTTGGCTCTTTGCCGCGCCAGTCGCAAGGCGTGCTTTTTGACTACCTTTGCCAGGCGGCGCGATATCGTCCGCGAGCAGTTGGGGCGGCAGTTTTTCGGCGATTCCTACCAAGCGCCGTGGGGGAAAACGCTGTCTTATACCGTGGCGACGTTGTTTGCCGCTGGTTATTACCCGGAAGTAACCTATCAGCAAGAGAATTGGCAGTGGGAAATGTCTCTAGATGATGCGGTTCGGACGTATGCGCCATTTTTTAAGGATGTTTGCCCGTCAGAAGAGGAGCTAGCAGCCAGGCTGCGTGCAAGCTTATTGGCGCTGGCGCGGGCCGGCAGCGTGGAGGAACGCTCCGAGTCGTTGATTGCGAGAGTATATTGGCGAGTGGATGAAAAATGAAAATAGCATGGGATAGCCTTCCGGCGGTAGCTTAAACAAGGCGGATCTGCTACAATTTCTAAGGGACTACCTTGTGAATAAAACAAGGATTTTCTAAGGAGTGTTACTATATATGCAATGGGTACGTAGAGTTTTTGCTTTGGCGGCAGCCTGCTTTTTTCTGACAACCGGTGCGGTTGAGGCTGCGCCGGTAGTGGAGCCGCCAGCGGTGGTCATTACGCATAACCGTATTATCGGCGATTCGCCGGCTATTTTATTTTCCGGCAGCGCTTATATGAAGCCGTTAGCGCCGGTGGTGCTGCATTTGCGCGCTAACGAGGAAAGCGAAAAGGTAGCTTCGTTAGAGGCTGGCGAAGGGGCCAAGGTCGTTGGCTTTGAGGTGCATTCGTTTCCGAATAACGGACGCATTCAAATCACAGGCGAGCTGCCGATAGCGCCCAACTTGGCGGCTAATAAAGGGAAAGAGCTTCCTAAACCGGGGGATACCGCGTACATTCTTTTTTACGCCGGGGAAGGTTATTTTTATGCTTGGTTTAAGAATAACCTGATTTACCTGCCCGGTTCCGGTATTTCTTCGCTGCCCTTTAACGGCGATTTAGGCATTGCCCGCTTGTGGGCCGGTTATAAGGGCGTGGAAAACCGCGGCGAAGAAATGTGGTTTTGTTTGCAAAAAAGCACTGGCGAAGAGGGCTGGGTTAAATTTGCGGATCGTGCTCAGTGGCAGCCAGGAACAGCCGGCAATGGCGTTTTCTTAGGGCAGCCGTAAAGCGAAAGGTAGAGGAAAGGGAGGGGATTTCATGTTCAAGGGAGCCATTACTCCGGCGATTACGGTGTTTGACAAGCAGGGGAAAATCGATGAGGCCGGCAATACGCAGCACATTAACCGCTTGATTGACGAAGGCATCAACGGCATTCTGTTCTTGGGCAGTATCGGCGAGTTTTTCGCGCTTACGATGGACGAGAAAAAAGAATTTATCGATTTGGTTTTACGAGTTGTGGATAAGCGCGTTCCCGTATTGATCGGTACCGGGGGAACCATCTTGGCGGAAGTCATTGAGCTGACCAATTATGCGCAGCAGGCGGGCGCCGATGCGGCAGTTGTCATTTCTCCCTACTATTTCCAGCTGGGCAACGAAGCGCTGTACCGTTACTACGCGGAACTGGCGAAAAACACCACCATGCCGATTATGATTTACAATTTCCCGGATCGGACGTCGGTTAATCTGGACCCGCAGCTGGTGCTGCGCCTGGCCAAGGAATTTTCGCATGTGATCGGGATCAAGGATACGGTTGACGGTATCAGCCATACGCGCAAGCTCATTCAGATCGTCAAAAAAGAGCGGCCTGATTTTTGCGTCATGTCCGGTTATGACGAGTACATGGTTCCTAACTTGCTCGCCGGAGGCGATGGGGGCATTGGCGGTCTGACCAATGTCATTCCCGGCGTTTTTCGGGATTTGCTGGCGGCGTATGAAAAGCAGGATTTTGCCGGCGTAGCTGCCGGACAGGCTAAAATTTCCGTGCTGATGAACCTCTATGATCTTTCGTCCCCCTTTATAGCGGCTATTAAAGGCGGCGTAGCCGCCCGAGGCGTGAAGATCGCGACGGTAACCAAAGAGCCATCGTTAGCGCTGCAGCCGGAGCAGATCGCAGCCATTGAGAAGCTGGTGCAAAGCGTCAATAAGATGTAAGAATTAAAAAACTCCCGGCAGGCTTTTATGCTTGCCGGGAGTTTTTTCTGGTTCAGGGGGACGGTTCTCCTGAACCAATTTGCCTCAGGCTGACTCGGGAGAACCGTCCCCCTGAAACATTCCGTGGTACAATAAGAGGTACTTAGTGGAAACGAGAGGAGCCGGTAATCGATGCGGCAGAAATTGAATTTAGTGACCTTGGGAGTACGCGATTTAGCGAAATCCCGGGAATTTTACCAACAAGGCTTGGGCTGGAAGCCCTCTTCGGCGAGCCAGGAGAGCATCGTTTTTTTTGATTTAGGCGGCGTGGCGCTGGCCTTGTATTCGCGGGAAGAATTGGCAGCCGATGCGACCATCGCTGCAGCGGGGACCGGGTTTTCCGGCTTGACTCTGGCTTATAACGCAAAAAGCGAAAAAGAAGTAGACTCGGTGTTGAAAGAAGCTCGGGCTGCCGGCGCTGTTTTGGTTAAAGCGCCTCAGAAAGTGTCTTGGGGCGGTTATAGCGGCTATTTTGCCGATCCGGACGGCCATTTGTGGGAAGTGGCCTGGAATCCGTATCTGGAATTGGATAAAAAAGATGCGTTAGTGCTTCCGTGAACTAAAAGGTTACCAGACGCGTTTGAGCATGGCAGTGGCTTGCCAGTAGTGACTGTGCTGTCCTTTTTCGCCGCTGACCTGGCTGGTTAGGCTCCAATTGTTGCCTAAGCTGCCTTCGCTGGCTATTTGCCAGGTGAGGTAGTTTCGATCCTGGGTGCTGCCGGTGACGGTCAGCTTGTCTTGGGGATTGCCGCTGAAGGTTACTGTCATTTCTGGATTGTAGCCGCTGAGCACGTGCTTATAGCCAAGCTTGGCGCTGAGACGGCCGTGGGGCAGAGGCCGCGTGAACTTCAGGCCCGCCTCAAAGGTGCTGTAGGTGTTGGTGAGGCCGTCGGCCTGCTGATTGTAGACGCCAGCGCCTGTTTCTGCATAGCTGTCCTGGCGGTAATGGGTGATGTCCAAAGCGCCGTAAGGGATGGTGCGCCAGGAGGATGGTCCCTCCTGATAAGTCTTGTAGTTGGCTGCCAGACTGGCGCTGAAGGTGCGGCTGTGATACAGGCTGTTGGCGTTCAGGCCCAGATTTTGCAGGGTGCGCGTGCTTTCGCTGCGCTGCTGTCCGTAGGCCAGCTGAGTATCGATGCTCCAGGTGTCGCTGGTGTAACCGCGGTACCAGCCCAGACGGTAGTCGCGGCTGTTGCTGTTGGCCTGGTCGGAGGAAGCGTCTGTTTTTTCGTAGGACAAAAACCAGCCGCTGCGGCTGGCAAGGCTTTGGGCGCGGTCCCAGCCGAGAGTGAAGCCGAAGCCTTGGGTTTGAATTCCGGGAATGTCATTTTTGGCGTCCAATGAGCCGCCGCTGCGGCTGAGTTTGAACCACCAGCTGTTGCGTTCGTCCCAAGGCAGGGAAACGACGCTTTTCGCGGTGGCTTCGGTTTCTGAGAGACCATTGACAGGAACGGCGACTTCGAATTTTTGCAGCTGCCGCGTTTGGTCTAGACGGGCGGTGACGGCATTGGCGGCCAAAGAGCTGCGCTGTACTAGCAGGCTTTGGTTGACTTGGGCGCCTCCGTAAATGGAGGAGAGAGCAGTTTTTGCAGCGGCGGCGTTCAGGCTGTAGAGGCTGTCCAGTTGGCGTTGCGTCGACTGGCCTTCCAGACGGTCGTACATAGTATTTACGGCCGCGTAGGTTTGCTGCTGCTGCGGGCTGACTGCGTCCAGGTTGTTGTTCCTTGTCAACTGCAGATAGGCGCTGCTGCCGTCTTGGCTGCCGGAGGCATTGAGCAGGCCGGTAAAGGCGGAACTGGTGAAGGCGCCGCTGACCGCGCTGGCGGTCAGCACGGTATAGGGGCTGGTGCTTGCAGTGGGCCGGTAGATGCTGCCAGGGACCGCGCAGAAGGAAGTTCCGTTGATGTCGGCAGTGCCTGTGACCGCTACTTTAGCGGCAATGCCATTTTGGACGGCGATGGCCAGTTGGCCGGAACTGGCAAGATTGCCGTCGATGGAAAGCGTGCCTGGTTGGCTGTAGCTGCCTGGCTGCAAAATGCCGCGGTTATAGACGCTTTGCGCAATGCGACCAGAACCGGCCAAAGTGCCGGCAGGGAGGATGTAGGCATCGCCGGCGACAGAGCCGTCGATTTGCAGGGTGCCGCCGGCGGCAATACTGCTTCCTTGGTAGGTATTGCTTCCTGTCAGGGCTAAGATGCCGCCGCCTTCTTTATAAAGTCCTACAGGCAAATCGAGCAGGCCGCTGGCAGCGGCTTTTTGATTGTAGAAATTGATGTAGTCTTGGCCTTGGGAAAAAGCATAAAAAACGTCGCCTTGCTTGTAGTAGGCGTAAATGCTGCGCAGGTCTTCGTAGGGGCTGTCGGCAGCCAAAAGTCCGGCGCGCTTTTCGCCGATGTCATTGCTCCAAATGCTGTTATATCCTTGAGTATTGATGGCGTAGAGAGCCTGGTTTTTCCCGTAAGCGGCGGCTGGGCTGAAGCTGGAAGCGTCGAGGCGGCGGGCGTTGAGCAGCCCAGGGCCGCGAACGGCGGCCCCGGCATCGAGCAGGCCTTGGCCAAAGACCATTTCCTGCGGCGTGTTTTCGTAAACAAGCTGGGGCAGAGCCAGAAACTGGTCTAGCGAATTATAGCCATAAAAGGAAGCGAGTGAAGCTTGGTTTTGCTGATAATACGCGGTTAAATCAGCAAGCACTTGCCCTGCTGCTGGACGCGGGCCGAAGTAAAATACATTCATCTTTGTAGGGTAGGTTATTGCGGCGTTGCTTTTGGGATCTTTCGTATCTTCTTGGACGACTAAGGTGAACGAAGGCAGGGCAAAGCTTTTATTAGCGCTGGAGAGTACGGTGTCCGTAAGCTGCTTGCCTGTCATATAAGGGAAAGCTTGCTGTACAAGTCCCACTGCGGCCGTGACATAGGGGGCGGCCATGGAGGTGCCGCTCATCAGGAGATAACCTTCTGTGGCGGAGTTAAGAGAATTGATATCCCAGCCCGGTGCGGCGATGCTGTTTTCTTCTACATATTTCGTCAAATCACTGAAAACCGCTAAGGCTTGTGAATCTGTGCGGCTTTCAGCAAGGTGGAAAGCGTTTTTGTTTAAAGCCACGACATTGACAAAGTTTCCGGCGGTTTCCGGCTGCAGATAGGAAAGAAGGCTGCTGCCACTGGCCGCAGTATGACCATGGTTGCCGGCGGCGAACACCAGTACTTTGTCGTGGTTTGTGATGCTGTTGCGCAAGGTAGGCAGGGTGTCGCTTTCGTGGTTAAGTAAGTAAATGATTTCTTCTTTGCCTTCGCCAATGACGTCAATGTCATAGTTGAAGCCCCAGCTGTTGTTGATCACACGGACTTGCGGATTGGTGTTGTAGTATTGGTAAACAGCAGCAAGAGGCTCCTTGGCAAAGGCATTTCCGGAGAGAAGATCGGCATCGAAAGCTAAGCCATGCATACCGACGTTGTTTTTTGCGGCAACCATGATGCCGCCTACATGACTTCCATGGGGATATTGAACCCAATCGTAGTCAATAGGCGGCCCGGCGATGTAGAAAGAGTGGTTTTTACTCGCAAGTTCCGGATGCGACAGCAAGGCAAACTCGTCGCTAATGCCAAGGAGAATGCCGCGTCCGGTATAACCCAAGGCGTAGGCTTCAGCGGCGTTGACTAACTCCAATCCCGTGCTGGCGTAGTATTCCGGTGTTTTAAAGGCGTCGGCGTTCGTGCAGTGGCCGGTGCTGCTTAAAAGAAGAGACGCACCGATCAGCAGCGCCAAGGCGCGGCGAGAGCAGTTTGTTGACGGCATAGATAAAACCTCCTCTTGCTGGTGCGCGGTTTTTGGTTCAGGGGGACGGTTCTCCTGAACCAAAAACCGCTCAGGCTGACTCGGAAGAACCGTCCCCCTGAACCAGGTGAACCTAGCGGCGTTTCATAAGGCGTATGTTTTTCACCATGTCGTCTTCAAAACGCTGAAAATCCTCGCGCAGCTGCTGTTCCAAGGCGGCTTTGACGGAACCTTGGGGCGGGGAGGTTTTGAGGCGGTTGAAGTCGCCGTTGATAAAGAGGCTCTCTCCGGGCAGGTACGAATACTCAAGACTGCTAAAGGCCAGCCACTTGAGATGGCCGTAGCTCAGGCCGAACCATTGGGCGGCTCTGGCGTATTCCATGGTCAGATTGCTGCGGGAGATGCCTTCGTCGTCCGTGCAGAGCGTTACAGGAACATCGGCGTTCCAATACAAGCGGAAGGGATGCTTGTCGCCGCCAGCGACATTTAGGATGCCGTCGTTGCTGGTTAGGCAGATTTCTACGGCGGTTTTATGGTCCCGCATTTGACGCAGCAGGCCGTAGACGTCGTCTTCCCACTGAATGCTGAGGCCATGGCCGATGCGTGAGGCATGTCCCAAGGCGATGCTTTGGCTGATGCGGTTGCGCATGGGTTCATACGGCGAATAAGCCAAAGTAAGCTCGCCGGCATGAAGGTTGACCTTTAGTTTATCGGCGTTAGCTGGATTTTCTGCAACCAGGCGGCGCCATTCGCGGTCTAAAATACGCATTTGCGCAGTAAACTGGGTGCGGGAAATCCAGGAATCCTCAGGATCTAAAAAAGTAAGGCTGCGGATGCCTTGGTCAGAAAAACGAACAATCGAGGTAAGCGCTTGACGGACTTCTTGCGTGAAAAATTCCTCGTAAACTTCTTGGTTCCATGGTCCGCTTTGCAAGGAGTCCGGCAGGGCGTTGCGATTGATGGGAACGATATAAGCTACGTCCACATTCCAGGCGCCGCCGGCTTGGGAGATGGTCTCACGGCGCGCCGCCTCCATCTGCTGCAGCCAGGTGCGAATCGCTTCTTCTTCACGCGGCGGTTCGGTCATGAGTTCCAAGTAACGGATTTTCTGACTGATGGCTCGCCCTACTTGTTCGCGCAGCAAGTCTTCTTCGCTAGGTACGGCGGCGGCAAAACGCCCAAAGGAATCGAAGAAATGGTCATGACCATTCTCTTTTTCTTTCGGTTGATTGCGCAGGGAAAGAGCGGAGAGAGCTTCGCCCATTTTAGAATTGCTTTGTTTTAACTCTTGCGCGGTATAGCAGGGGTTTGTGGTTTCTTTGACAAAGGCTTTGGCCGTGCAGTCAAAAACGAGGTTTTGGGCGATGGCCGAGTCTAGCAGCGTTTCCGTGTAGACCGCGCCCCAAGGATGATTGTGCAGATCTGCGCCTTTGGGCATTTTGTGCAAAAAGGCGACAAGCTCGGCTTCGTTTTTCTTGGCGTTTTCAAAGTATTGAGCAACTTGGGGGCTGGTGTCTTTCTCGACGGAGTCGCCAGCGCAAACGACAGCGGCAGGAAGGAGAAGAACGCTCAGGAGTATAAAAAACGCACATAACGCGGTGAAGACCTTTTCCCTATGTTTCATGCTCAAAACCTCGCTTTTTCTTGTTTTTTGGTTCAGGGGGACGGTTCTCGTGAACCACGCGGCCCTGGCTTGGTTCAGCAGAACCGTCCCCCTGAACCACCCCTGAGCCGGAAATTACTTATGAACCTCAATATTCTGGAGAAAAAGCAGGATTCCTGTGCAGAAAATAAAGTTAGCAGTGTTTCTTTTGCAGGATTCTCACAGGCAGACGAGAATGTACAGGGCAGCAGGCGGAGAGGAATTTTTTCTGCGAAGGAGGAGCTTATGCGCAAGGATGCGGTTCGAATTGGTGTTTTTTGCCTATACATACAGCTGTTATTTATGTCCGTTGCCGCGGCAGATGCAGCGCAAGTGACGGTCTGGAACGAACAATTGGCGGTTATTGACGCGCAGATTCAAGCGCAGGGTTTGGAGCCGACCCAAAGTGTGTCGGGTCAGGCTGCGGCGAAGATTGTGCCGGGAGTAACGGCGGCGCTATTGGAGCAGAAACGCCAGATTCTGGTTAATGCAGGGTTTACGAAGTTTGCGTCGGTCAATTCGTACGGCAATTTCTATTCTTTTACAAGCCAAAACGGCTATACGGATACGCAGGTGCGACTTGTAGAGACGACAGCGCCTCTGCAGCTCCTGCGCCGGGGCAATCATCAAAATGCAAATGAAATTGCCCAGGGCTTTTTGGGAGCTTGGTGGTCGCCGTCTTATTATTCGGTGGAGGACTCTCGAAACCGTCAGGCTATTTTAAAGCAATGGGGCTCTGATTTGCAGGATATTTACGTTATCTCTGTACCGGCCGGCACAACGCTTGTGGCCGGCGAGGCGTCGCCGATGTCCCAAAACGGGGAAAGTCGCAGCGGAGGGGCCTATCAATACTGGAAGCGCAGCGGCCAGTCGGAGAATACGATGAACTGGCTGGTGTACGCGTTGTACGCGCCTAATTATTTGAGCAGCTACAGTCAGGCTTTGGTGGGCGCGCAGCGTTTAGGTAGAGAAGCTTTGGGCGACGTGTCGCAGCATTTGCTGGAGCTGCGGACTCATAAAGCGTCTGCGGAGGGCTTGTGGATGCAGCCCTATGGAAGGAATGGCGCATATGTAGATAACGCAGGGAATTCCTTTCATAATCAGTCCTATGGTTTGCATCTGGGCTGGGATCGTCCGTTAAAAACCGGACTGGATCAGCAGGCTTACTGGGGGCTTGTAGTTGGACAAGGACGCGGCAGTTTAAGTCAGAGCGCTGCCAATGTGACGAATCAACTGTCGGCAAACTACGGCGGCGTGTACGGTGTACAGCGAAGCGGCATTGGGCGTGCTGTGTCGCCGTATTGGCAGGGATCTTTTTTGTATGGGCATCTGAGCATTGATAATGAAGTTCCCGGCTATTATGGTTATGGTTTGCGTCAACGTTATGGAGGCAGCATGGTGGCAGCTTCGCTGGAACATGGGATTACGCTGCGACGTACGGCCGAACTGACAGTAGAACCGCAGGTGCAGCTTTTATATGTATCTGTAGATCATGCGGCGTTTGCAGATAAACTGGGAGCGACGGTTTCCGTCAAGCAGGGCGCGTCGTTGCAAGGGCGTGCGGGTTTGGAAGTTCGCCATGCGTCGCTGACGGCGCAACAATTACCCCAAAGTGTTTGGCTTCGCGGCGATTATATCCGCGAATTTAAGGGCGATGTGATCGCGCTTGTTTCAGGGGAAGAAGCGCATAGCTTTGGCGGCCGGCAACGGTATGTGTTGAGCGTAGGGGCGCAGCGAGC
Organism: Anaeromusa sp.; assembly: GCF_028691475.1. Taxonomy (NCBI): domain Bacteria; kingdom Bacillati; phylum Bacillota; class Negativicutes; order Selenomonadales; family Sporomusaceae; genus Anaeromusa; species Anaeromusa sp. Next base: position 16,800 of record NZ_JAQUZF010000004.1, on the reverse strand, counting down.
GCTGCCGGGAGGATGGCTGATCCAAGGGCAGGTGGAAAAAAGCTTTGGCAGTGAACGGGGGCTTCAAGGACAATGGAAGCTGAGTAAATCTTGGTAATGTTGGAGGGAAAGATGAAACTAATAATTGATGCAGACGCTTGTCCGAAAGCGGTGTTGCAGCATTGCTTGGCGGCGGGAGCTCGCTGGGGGCTTTCGGTAGTGACGGTGGCAAGCTTCAACCATCAGATTGTTTCGGACCAGCATATCACGGTAGGGAATGCTTCGCAGGAGGCGGATTTGAAGATCGTGAACTTGACGGAAGCGAATGATTTGGTTATTACTCAGGATTGGGGTTTGGCGGCGTTGGTACTGGCTAAGAAAGCGTGCTGTTTAAGCCCCTCTGGGAGTGAGTATCGATCCGAGAAAATGGATTTTCTGTTGGAGGAGAGGGAAATCAAAGCGAAAGTACGCCGCGGCGGCGGGCGAACGAAGGGGCCGCGTAAACGCCAGGCGGAGGATGACGCTCGTTTTGCGGCGGAGCTGGAGCGCTTGTTGCAGCAATTGACAGCAGAAGGGAATTCTAAGGCTTGAGGCGAGGGCGAGTCTTGTAGTAAGCAAAAAAGTAAAATTTTTCAATAAAGTCAAAGTGAGAACCTTGACGGCAAGGATTTTGAACGGTATAGTAAAAGTAAAAATATACCATTGCTCTTTAGTTGCTAGATTCCATTGCACTACATATCCACTAAGAAAAGGACTTCAGCGAGAGTCTCTTCTTTGTGGTTTTTTTTATAGGCGGCTGTTGTTTTTGTTGTGTAGAAAGGCAGGGAGGCAAGAACATGTGTAAAGGCTGTGGATGCTCCGCGCCGGGGGAGGCGCACCTGGTTCTGCGAATTACGGGGATTCCGAAGGGGAGCAAGCAGGCGTTGGAACAATATTTGCTGGATTTGCCGGGAGTCAATCAAGTGCATCTGCATATGCCCCTATTCGGGCATAACGGGCAGGTGAAACTGGATTATCTGCCGGAGAAGACGACGCCGGAGCAGATTACAGCGGCCATGGAGTCCTGGGAACCTTGGAGATGGTAAAAAACCTGGTCAAGAAAGCAGTGCTTTTCTTGACCAGGTTTTTTACTTTTCAGAGTATTATTCAAAAATTAGTTGACGTTTCAATTAGTTTTTTGGTATCTTAAATATAGTTGAAAGTTCAACCAAGAAGGAGGGCTTCATGCTAACTCATCAATTTTTGCGAGAGGTCGGCGCTGTCGCTCGGTGCGTGCAGTCTCTCAGTGATGTAACGTTTAAAAAGCTTACGCTCCAGCGAGGGCAATTTGTTTTCTTGACTCGTATCTGTGAAAACCCAGGCATTCACCTGCTGGAGCTGTCTCATCTTTTAAAAGTAGATAAAGCCACTACGACGAAGGCGGTGCAGAAGCTTGCGGCGGAGGGCTATGTACGCAAGGTGCAAAATGCAGAAGACAAACGGATGTATCAGCTGTTTCCTACCGCGCGAGCGCAAGAAGCATATCCAGAGCTGATTGCCGAGGAAAATCGCTACCTCTCCTGTTGCTTTGCAGGGATGACCAAGGAAGAGCAAGCGTTAGTGGAAACGCTTCTGCGGCGCATACGTGAAAATATCGAAGCCGAGTGGCTGGAGTGGAAGACAAGTAAAGGAGGCGCTTCGCATGAAAATTCGTGAATATCAGCTAGCGGACCAGCAAGGGGTTTTGGATTTGATAGTGCCTATTCAGCAGCAGGAATTCGGCATTGCCATTACGCTGGAAGACCAACCGGATTTGTGCCAGGTACGCTCCTTTTATCAAACCGGGAAGGGGAATTTCTGGGTGGCCGAAGATAACGGCGTTGTAGTGGGCACGATTGCGCTGATCGACATTGGCGCAGGGCAGGGGGCGTTGCGTAAAATGTTTGTGCACAAAGACTATCGCGGCGCTAAACAAACGGCAAAAAAGCTGTTGGATGTTCTTTTGAACTGGTCGCGGGAGCAGGGCTTGCGGGAAATTTATCTAGGTACAACCGTTAAATTTTTGGCGGCGCATCGTTTTTATGAGAAAAATGGCTTTGTAGAGATGGCGAAAGAACAGTTGCCACCTTCATTCCCGGTGATGAAGGTGGACAGCCGGTTTTATCGGTGTAGTTTATAGTTTGCAGAACCAGAGAAGCCGCTTATGCCAATGCTCTGGTTCTTTTTTGTATTGCCTGCGCCAGGCGGCACACGCCTTCGCGGATTTGCTCTTCCGGCGTATTGGAGTAATTGAGGCGCAGCGTGTTGGTGACGCCGCCGTTAGGGAAGAAAGAATCGCCGGGAACAAAGGCGACATTTTGTGCTAAACAATCATGCAAAAGTTCCATGGCCTTGATCGACTCCGGTAGCTGCAGCCAAAGGAATAGACCTCCTTCGGGGCGGGTAAAGGCGACGCCAGCGGGCAAAAAGTCATCCAGCGCCTGCAGCATGGCATTGCGCCGCTGGCGGTAGACGGAGACGATGCGTTGAATGCGCGCTTCAAAATCATACTGATCGATGAAGCGGGAAATCTCCATTTGCGTTTTTAACGAAGTGCATAGATCAACGCCTTGTTTAAGGAGTACGCACTTGTTCCTAATTTCCGGATGGGCGGCGATCCAGCCGATGCGCATGCCGGGGCAGAAGATTTTGGAGAACGTACCCAAAGAGATAACCAGACCGTGTTGATCGAAGGTTTGCAAGGATGGCGGGATTTTATTTTCGAAGCGTAGCTCCCCATAAGGATTGTCTTCAATGACGGGCAGATGGTATTTGTTAATAAGGTTCATGAAAGCCTGGCGCCTTGAAAGTGACCAGGTTTTTCCTGTTGGGTTTTGAAAATCGGGAATGACGTACGCAAATTTAAGGCGTTCCGTAGTTTGCAGGATGTATTCCAAGGTTTCAGGAACCATGCCTTCTTCGTCTGTGGGAACTTCAATAAAACGGGGGCGGTAGGCTCGAAAAGCACTGAGGGCTGCTAAATACGTGGGACTTTCGCAGAGTACGACGTCGTCCTCATCGAGAAATACCTTTCCTAATAAATCCAAGGCTTGTTGCGAGCCGGAGGTAATTAAAATATCGTCGCTTTGGAAGGAAGTACGAAATTTCTGCTGCATGCGCTGGGCGATCTGGCTGCGCAGCGGTTCATATCCTTCGGTGGTAGAGTACTGAAGTGCTTTTTGGCCGGACTCTTCCAAGACTTGCAGGGATACCTGTTTTAGCTCTTCGATGGGAAACAGTTCCGGTGCCGGCAGGCCGCCGGCAAAAGAAATGACTTCTTCTCGTTCGGTGATTTTTAGAATCTCCCGAATTTCGGACGCTTTTAAGGCGTCTGTGCGCTTAGAAAAAGAAAATGAAGGCGGGGAACAGGGAGCGGTCATGGTGTTCATACAAAAACCTCCTCATCGTGTATGTCAGAATAAAAGAGCGACTATAGAGTACTTTGTATTCATAATAAACACCAAAATGTGAGTCGTAAATATCCAATTAAAAATTACAAAAAGAGTCCAATTTTAAAAGTTAACGAGAACAAAATGACGTTTATTGCTCTCGACACAAACATCTGTTTAATCGCATAAGCATAAAAAGCGGAGCCCAACAAAGTATTGGGTTCCGCTTTTTGTTGTTCAAGTTTTCGTTAAAGCTAAGCTGTAAGAAGTACTTGCATAAATGTCGTTGTTTGGAAAAAAACTAACGATTTTCTAGTAAAGACAATACAGTTTGCGGTTGCTGGTTGGCTTGAATCAAGGCGGCCGTGCCGGCTTGCATTAAAACAGATAGCTTGATTTGTTCTGCCATGGTTTTCGCCATGTCCGTGTCGCGAATGCGAGCTTCGGCTGCTTGCAGATTTTCTGCGGACAAGGTGACATTATCAGATAAAGCTTGCAGGGCGTTATATTTGGACCCGATAAGGCCCTGGGCGGCAGAAACAGAGGCTACGGCTGTATCGATGTCTTCTAGCGCTTGCTGTGCGCCGCTCCAGTTGGTCATATCCAGCCGGTTTAAGCCGAGAACCTCCAGGTTCATGACGAGCTGGGTGCCGGAATCAAAGCGATTGCCCGTATTGGCGCCCACCTGAAAATAGAGTTTTTCGCCGCCTGTGAACTCAAGATTGTAGGGTCCTGGATAAAAAATGCTGTAGGAAGCGCTGCCGCCAACGCCGTCAATGACAAAGTTGCCGTTTTTTCCCGGTTCATAGGTAAGCGACAAAACAGGCATTGTTTTTTGCGGCGTAGTTACGCTTTTGACGGATGCTTGTACGTCGAGGCCTGCTTCCTGCAGCTTTTGATTGAGCATGGATACCAGCGAAGCGGGATCATACTCGCCAGCGGCCAGGGTGATGCTTTTGCGTTCTATAACGCCGTCGGTAGTCAGGTCAAAAGCTAAGACATCATTTTTCCCAGAGCTGATGGTTATTGTGTCTTCTGCTAAGTTGAGGCGTCCGTCGATATAGGTATCATCCTCACTGGGCGAATAGGCGCTTGCATTGTTATAATACGTAGTAGTTGCTCGAAAAAGCGTGTTGCTGGATGTACCCGAGACAGAGTTGAATGTAGTTCCTGTTCCGGGAGTAAGGGCTTTTAGCTGCATGTTGCTGCCGGAGGCCAGGGCCTCAATGGTACCGCCGAGGTCTCCTGCGGCCAGCTTGCCATTCAGCATGGTTAAAAGGTCGGCTTTCGCATACGTGCCGGAATCAAGGGTGATGGTATGAGCAATGCCATTGACGGTGACGGTGAGGCCGTCGTTGACACCAGTGGTGATGGTGATGTTTTCGATGTTGGCTGCACCGGTTACGCTGCTGTAGGTGCTGCTGGTGCCGGCGGCGGTGTCGAAGGGCATCGTTGTTGTCATGAGGGTGGACAAGGCGTTGCCGGCAAAGTTGTTCAGTGAATACGGGAACTGGGGGCAGCCGCCGCCAGCCATTTTGTGTGTAAAGACCAGTGCAGATCCGTTGTAGGAAGAGGTGACATCGAGACTGCCTAAGGCGCTGTTGAGGGCGCTGACCAGGGCGCCGGAGGAATACCAGCCTGCGGCCAGCGTAAGACTCTGGGGGGAGCCGTTGAGGTTGAAGGTCAGCGTATCGTTAAAGCCAGCAACGATTTGCACGCCGTTATTTAGTGCGGTGTGGCCGGAGACGCTGGCATGATTGCCTGCATGAGGTTCTGTGCTGCCTTCTACAAAATAATAGGTGCCTGGAGATTCTGTTGGGGCGATGGCAGTACCGCCAAGCAATGTGTAGGCGGCCGTGCCAGCGGTGCCGCCAATGGAGCCGCTGGCGGAGCCGGTGTAGGTCAGCTGCAGCTTGCCGCCGCTGAGTGCGGCGGTTACCGAAATACTATTAGCGGTGAACAAGCTGTTCAGATGGTCTACAAGGGTTGCTGGCGAGTAGGTTCCGGCAGACAAAGTTAATGTGTGAGAGATGCCGTCAACTGAAAAACGGAAAGTATCGTTTTTTCCGGCTTGAATATCAAGGCTGCCAGGCAGCGTGCCATAGCCGGTAAAGATGGCTTTGGCATCAGGCGGGCTGTTATTGTAGGACTCGCTAATTGTTGAGGTAACGAGTTGGTCCAAAATGACCGCTTTGGCTGTGCCGCCCCATTGGTCAAGGGTATAATCGCTGCCGCAGAGATCATGTTGGATTTTAAGGTATTTGCCGCTGGTTAGGGAAGCGGTGATGGGATAAGTCTTGGCTGTAAAATAATTGTTCAAGGTATCTGCGATCTGGGCGGCCGTATAGGTGCCGTCCAGGAAGGTTATGGTTACATTTGTATAGGTTCCGGCATCGCCGAGGCGAAAGGAAAGGGTATTGTTGGTACTGTTGATTGTTACACCGTCTGAGAGATCTTCCCGGCCTTGTATATAGGAACCTTGAATGTGGCCCTTATTGCGATTGTCGTAGATGATGGAAGTATAGGCAAGGGGAGAGTCGATTTCCATCATGGAGCCGCCCAGGCTGTCCAAAACTTTAGTGGGAGAGTGATAGACAAGACTGTCTTTTTCAAAGGAAACGGTTATGTCGGTTCCTGCAGCTGCAAATTTGTTGTTCAAAGAGGTGACGAGTTGGTCGGCGGTATAATAACCGGGATTTAAGGTAAGTTCATACTCAGCATCGTCTAAACGAAAGGTGAGATGATCATTGTTATCGGTGGTCACTGTTAAGCCATATTGGCGAATGAGAGTGTCCCCGGACAAAACGCCTGGAATGGGTGTTTTTATCTTTTTGATGTCTTGGGCAAAAATGGGAATTGTATTAAATTGAGCAGAACGAAAGGTTTGCTGCAAATGCGCTTTAATTTCATCTACTTCGTCTTGAATAGCTTGTTGGTCGCTTTGCGTTAAGATTCCGTTAGACGCTTGTACTGCCAATTCGCGTAAACGCAGCAAGGCAGGATTCTGAATGTCTTCTAAATACCCGTCAGCTGTATTCAGGTAGCTCATGCCATCTTGGATATTGCGGGCAGCTTGTTCTAAGCCGCGGATTTGTCCGCGCATTTTTTCGCTGATAGCCAGGCCGGCGGCGTTATCTGCAGCGCAGTTGATTTGATAACCGCTGGCTAATTTTTGCAGCATCTTAGTACTGGCGGCGGTATTCTTATTTAGCTGGTTTACAGCATGTAAGGCAGAAGTAGTATCGAGAATTCTCACAAAAAAACTCCTTAGACAGTTGCTATACGATAAAATGACGGAAAACAGACAGATTATGTGATTTTTATAACTTCGAAAAAAAACAGCTAATTCCTGCTTTTAGTGAAAGAAAATAAGAAAATAGAGTTAGAAGGGTTTCTGCAAAGAAAAATGGAAGTTAATTTCACCTAAACTATTCAATAAGGGTGTGGCGTTTATGGATAAAAAAATTGCAATGTTAGCGGAGTTCTTAGAAGAAAAGACCATACAGCGGCGACGGGATTTGCACAAACATCCTGAAGCGGGCTGGACGGAATATCGTACAGCTTCCTTAGTGATTCAGGAACTGCGTGCCCTAGGGTATGAAGTGGCCATCGGCAAGGAAGTGCTGCGCGAGGAGAGCCGTATGGGCGTGCCGGAGGCGGACGTGTTGGCGGCGCATGCCAAGCGGGCGGTGGCGGAAGGCGCGGACCCGGATCTTGTGGAGCAAATGGAAGGCGGCCGTACGGCGGTCGTGGGAACGCTGCGTTTTTCTCGGCCCGGGCCGGTGGTGGCACTGCGTTTTGATATGGACTGCAACGAAGTTGCCGAAACGGCGGCGGAAGAGCATCGTCCTTGTCAAAAAGGGTTTTCCTCTATTCATCCGGGGCTGATGCACGCCTGCGGCCATGATGCGCATACGTCCGTAGGGCTGGGGGTGGCGGAAATTTTGGCATCCTTGCAAGAAGAGCTGGCAGGGACGATAAAGCTGATTTTTCAGCCCGCAGAAGAAGGAACGCGCGGCGCCAAAGCCATTGTGGACAAAGGTGTAGTAGATGACGTCCAGTATATGCTGGGCGCTCATACGGGGGAAGCGCCGGCGGGGAGCATTGCCTGCCATGTAGGGCATTTTTTGGCGACAAGTAAATTTGACGCTGTCTTTACGGGCGTGCCCGCTCATGCAGGGGGCGCGCCGGAGTGCGGCAAGAATGCCATGATGGCTGCGGCCACGGCGGCTTTGAACATTCAAGGCATTTCTCGGCATAGCCAGGGCGCGTCGCGAGTGAATGTCGGGGTGTTGACGGCGGGGAGCGGCCGCAACGTCATTCCCGGCCAGGCTCTGCTCAAGGTGGAGACTCGGGGCGAAACGTCCGAGATTGACGATTTCGTGCGTACCGCGGCGTACCGAATCTTGCAAGGGGCTGCGCAAATGTACGATATTGACGTTGCCATTACCAAAGCCGGCGGTGCGGCCAGCGCAACGAATTCGCCGGACTTGTCGGATCGCTTGGAGCGGCTGGGGCGTAGGCTGGGTATTTTTGATAAGATTGCGCCGTTCCATGCGCTCAATGGCAGCGAGGATTTTTCCTATTATATGCAGCGCGTGCAGCAGCAGGGCGGCCAGGCGGCGTTTGTCATTTACGGCGCCGCCGCTGCGGCTCCCTATCATAATTCGGCTTTCGATATTGACGAAGCCTGCCTAAGAAAGGCGATGCAGTTTATGGCCAGCGCCGCGGCGGAGCTGCTGCGGGAGCAGGAAGAAGCTTAACTCTTAAAACGAGTTTAAAAAAGTAAGTGCAGGCAGAAAAGTACGAAAAATTGTGCTCAAAGTCGCCTATAAATTCTATAAAGAAACAGGCAAGCTGCGCTCGTGGGGCGCAGCTTGCCTGTTGTTTGTAGTGTTCAATTATCTCAGCGCAGTCCCGTGTTCCAGGCCAGGGTGCGTGCCAGATGCGGACGATTCATGGTGTAGAGATGGATGCCTTCGATGCCGTGCTGCAGGAGGCTTTCGATTTGCTGGCTGGCGTATTCCAGGCCGGCTTCTTCCATGGATTCTTTCTGGTGCCCGTACTTGTCCATGATGAGGAGCAGCGCCGGCGGCAGGGACGCGCCGCAGAGCGAACAGATGCGTTCCACCTGCGCGCGGCTGAAGACCGGCATAATGCCGGCGGTGACAGGGACGGCGATGCCGTGGGCGCGAGCGCCGTCCAAGAAACGGTAGAGCATGGCGTTGTCAAAAAAGATTTGGGTGATGAGAAAATCAGCGCCGCTGTCTACTTTTTCCTTGAGGTGTTTTAAGTCTTCTTCGCGGTTAGGGCTTTCCAGGTGGCCTTCCGGGTAGGCGGCTGCGGCGATGCTGCAGGGCTGGTTACGGCCGCGAATCAGACGGACAAGATCCTGGGCGTAGCAGTTTAAAGGGCCAGGCGGCGCGTCTTTAGGCTTGTCGCCCCGCAGGGCCAGGATATTCTGAATGCCGTGAGCGGCAAAGTCGTCCAAAACCGCTTGGCTTTGGGCGGGTGTGGCGCCGACGCAGGTAAGATGACCCAAAGCGGGGATGCCGTGGTCATCTTGAATATGACGGGCTACTTCCAGCGTGCGTCCTTGGGTGGAACCGCCAGCGCCATAGGTGACACTGATAAAGTCCGGCTTGATTTGCTGCAGCTCTTCGATACATTGGAAAATCGACTCCAGCGGCGAATCTGGCTTGGGCGGGAAAATCTCAAAAGAAACAACTGGTTTTTTTTGTTGAAACAGTTCGTGAATCAGCATATAAAAGTCCTTTCTATAAGAAAATAATGAGGAGTGGCGGGGAACGAGGTGTGAACAGGAGAATCGGAGAACCGGAGGGCACGCAAGAGAAATGCGAAATTGAACAGGAGTAAAGGGAGTAGAGTGAGGGTATGGAGAGGTTAGAAAAAAATAAACGATATTGGCAGGAAGATTGCTGCGTTGCTGGCGATCCTCGCAATGACAGTGCCAGGCTGGCTTGCGGGTCATTGCGAGCGCAGCGCGGCAATCTCTTCTGGCTTCTGAAAGGCAGGTTTCGATTGGTTTGGAGTGAATAAGAGAACCGTAACCCTCCTTCGTGCCCTCCGGTTCTCCCTTGACTCTTGTTGGTTCCTTATAACGGTGAAAGCCGGACTTCTCCGATAGCGCCGATGCGGTCGCCAATGACGATAACGCAGCCCAGGATGTCTTCTTGGGCGTCGGCGTAGGCCAAGGCGGGTTCAATGTCGGCGGCGGAGCGCACCTGGTTGCCGACAGCCGTAGCGTAGGCATCAGCGACCGCGCCGCTTTTAGCCAAGATGGTGGCGGCGTCGGCTTGGCCTAGGCTAAGGGAAGGACCGACAGTGGCCGAAGAGGTGCAGAGGCTTAGGGGTGATTGGTTTGGTTCCAGTTCAAGGGCCAATTTCCCTGAGAGGGGAGACGGACCGGCCCAGATGGCGATGCGCCTGGATTCGGTAGTGGCCAGATAAATGTCACCGCCATTTTCGACGATAATGTCTTGGACTTTAAATTTTTGCATCAACTGCTGGGCTACTTCCTCGGCAAAAGCACCGGCTACGGCAGCCATGGGGCCTACGTCGGCTTTGGCGGCAGCGGCCGCCATTTTCAGGGCTACCGGCGGTGCGCCGAAATGCGGCGTATGGGGCGTCAGAGAATGCAAAAATACCGGGTCTTTTAAGATATAAGCGTGCAGTTCTTCCCAAAGGGCGGTGGCCGCTTCTTCGCAACATTGGCGCAAGGCCGGTGTGTTTTGACGCGGCGGCACGGCTACCCAAAGATCGGTTTCGCGAAAGCGCACGGCAAATGGCGCGAGGCTGGAACGGTGCAGCTCTTTGCGGTACCAGCGCGGTTCAAAGGAACTCATGCTTCCGGCGTTTCTTGCGCTGCTGGCGCGACCATTCCCTGGCGGATGGCTCGCATAGGACAGGCTTGCAGACAGAGGCCGCAGGCAATGCATTTTTCCGGGCGGAAGGACAGCTCCCAAGAAGGCTGTTCTAAGATCAGCGCCTTGGAGAAGCAGACTGCCGTACAGGCGCCGCAATGGGTGCAGCGTTCTGCGTCTACGCGAATCTGGCGGCGGACCGAAGTGGTTTCAATGCCTTCGGACGTAAGAAATTCCAGGGCCGCGGCGATTTGGGCGTCTTCTCCCACCAGATCCAGCAGCAGGTGTCCTTCTTCACCGGGGGTGATTTCCGCCCGGAGAATGTTGATTTTCAGTTCAAAGTCTTTGACCAAATGGTAGGCGATGGCTTTATCGTAAGACTCGGCGGTGAAATTCAGTAAAATTCGTTCAGTAGCCGGCATGTTATTCACCCTCCTTGCGGATTTCCAGGCTGTTCAGTTTCGCTGTTTCCGGCAATGGCGCTACAGGGCGGCTGACTTCAAAACGCCCGGCGGCAATCCAGTCCTTGAGCTGTCCGGCAATCTGCCGCGCTTTCGGGAGGCTGGACATGGGCGCGGTGCGTAAGCTGCGGCCCTTGAAGGAGATACTGCCGCTGCGCAGCTGTGCATAGGTGTAGGTTCCCAAAGCGGGGCGGTTGCGCGAGGGTACGCTGTAATCGAAAAGAGAGGTCTCGATGTCGGCATTAGTTACCGAGACCGCCCTGGCGACGTCTTCGTCCAGCACCGGAATAGGAATGCCGACGCCCACGGAAAGGCTGATGCCGTATTTTTCAAAGACTGCGGCGCGGATAAAATCCGGGCTCATGGCTTTGAGGTCTCCCACAAGCGACAAGGTGGCTGCGCCTCCGGTGGGGATGCCGCAATCGTTACGAGGACGCGAGGGATTGTGCTGTGTGCCGTTCCAGGCGATATAGCCTTCGGTGCCGCCCAAGAAGATGCGCGTGCCCAGGCCAATGGTGCGCAGATACGGATCGTTGAGGAGCGGGCTGAGCTCGCCTGCGGTGGAATAAGTAACATTACCGCAGCGGGGCAGCAGCATGCCCATATAGGTGTAGAGAATGCGCTCGGACGTATTGGTGGCGGCGCCGTAATTTTGGTAGGCGTTGCGGGGGTTAAAGAGGAAGCATTCGTTTAAATCGTCCTTAGAGATCCAGGTGTCGATGCTGCGCCGGGGATAGCAGTCCGTGCCGGGAGACGTAGCCCGCAGATGCACTTTTTTACCGGCAATGAGCTCCTCAATGACATGGGCGCCGCCGTAGTGCTCGTCACTGTCGGAGACTTCCGTAGCGCCGATATAAGCGTCTACGGCGGCAATACCTGCATAAGCCGGCACGTCGTTAAGCCAGACGCGCTTCATGCGGATGGGAGGCTCGCTGTGGCCGAAGTTTAAGAAGGCGCCGGAGGAGCACATGGGACCGAAGGTGCCGGTGGTAACGACATCGACCTTGCGGGCTACGGCGGCTACGCCTTGCTCTTGGGCCATTTTGCTGACTTCTTCTGCGGTGAGCACGACCGCCTGGCCTTTGCGGATGCGCTCGTTGATTTCTTCATAGCTTTTTTGCGTGGACATAGTAGGCCTCCTCTTCTTATTATGCAAAAGCGTCTCTTTTCAGAAGAAAAGAGACGCGTAATGGCGGTAATGCTCTCCCTCATCTGCCGGAACGCATGCATTCCGCTGGATTTAGCACCGGACGCCTCGGGAGGCCGGTTGCCGCGGTTTCAAAGGGCCAGTCCCTCCACCGCTCTTGATAAGAGTTACTCTATACAGTTTTTTGTAACTAGAACTAATAATACGGCGCAAATGTATTGTTTGTCAAGGCTTTCCGGGACAATTTTCTCCTGGGGGCTTGGGATCGGGGTATGGGGAACGTTTACACAGAGGAACAGAGGTATTAGAGAAAGGCAGAGGGAGTACCGAGAATTACATTTTTCCAAGGGGGTGGGTTACTGCTTTTTTGCTTTTTCTCTGGCTTTTCTCCGTTACTCTGTTACTCTGAGTTCCGTTCTCCGGTAGTTCGTTCTGGAGGCTCTTCTTGCAGCCAGTTGGAGAGCTGGGCCGGATTTTCACCGGCATCCAGGCGATCCTGGAGCCGCTGTACAGCGCCGGAAACCTGGCGGGCTTGCAGAGTGAGGGATTCCAAGGGGCGAATGAATTGATTCGCCAAACGGTGAATGCAAAAGAGAGTTAAAATTTGTGCGAAACACGTTAAAAAGAGGTAGCGCAGCAAGAGCTCGCGCAATGGTTCGTCAAGATAGCTGCGCGGCAAGGTAATGACCAAGGTCCAGCCTGTGCTGGGAAGCTTTCCGAAATAGGCTAAGCGATCTTCATTTTGGAAGGAATATTCCAGAAAGCCTTCGCTTTTTCGCAGCAGGTCGCTGCGCATTTGCGGCGGCAGCGAACGCAGCGGTTCCGCTTGATTGATGTCCAGCGACTGCAAACTGGGGTCAGGGTGGGCCAGAATGATGCCGCGCTGATCCAGCAAAAACGCATAGCCGCCGTCAAAAGGCTGGATATGACGAATATATTCCAAGAAGCGAGACAGCGGCACATCTTGGCTGAGGACGCCGGCCAGCTCTTGGTTATCAAGGCGGACCTGCTTGGCGATGGAGATAGTGTATTGATTGGTTACTAAATCCATATAAGGTTCAATGAAGACCCTGTCGGCGGATAAAAGCGCTTGGCGATACCAGGGGCGCTTTCGGGGATCGTAGCCAGATGGAGGCTGCCAGTGGGAGCCGTCAACAACCTCGCCGTTTTCCGTGCCGAAATAGAGATCACTAATATCACTGTCAAGGCTCATTTGACGCGCCAATAATGGTTGCAAGGTTTCCGGCGAACGCGGGAGAAGCGGCAGCAAACTGGCGGTTTGTTCCAAGGAAATCGCTTTGCGCTGCAGCCAGAAATCAAGGCGAGCTACTTCTGCTTGGGTAATGGCGTTGCTTTCCTTTTGCAGGTGCAGCAGCAATTGTTGGCGGGCAAACTGATATTCCACCAAACTGGCCAACACCAAACTGGTTGTAAGAAGCAGCGAAAATAGGAGGGTTAGCTTGATGCGAATGCCCATGTTAGCTTCCTCCTTGCAGCGGCGTCACTGGCGCTGCTCCTTCTTTTAAGGGGAAGGAGAAAAGAAAGCGCGCGCCTTGCCCTGGTTCACTTTGGCAGGTAACACTGCCGCGAAAGCTTTTGGTTGTTAAAGAATATAAGATATACAGGCCTAAGCCGGTGCCTCCTTGGCCGCGTTTCGTGGTGAAGAAAGGATCGAAAATTTTAGCCAGCACCTCCGGGGTCATGCCGACGCCGTTGTCGCTGTAGATGAGTTCCAGCGATGTTTCAGCGGGGCGGACTTCTAGGGTTAGCTCGCCTGTCTGTTTATTTGGAAAAGCATGCTGCAAGGAGTTGCGGATCAGGTTGGTGATAATCTGGGAAAAGGCGGTGGGGGGGCCGAAGAGCTGCACGTGATCCGGGCAGGAGATAGACAGGTGATGCGGCGTGTAGTTCAATTCGTTTTCCAGGCTGTGGGCGATGGCGTAGAGGTATTGCTTGACATCAAACCACTGAGAAGCGCTGCTGTTTTCCACATCCACCGTGCGAAACCGGCGTACTAAATCGGCGCTGCGTCCCAGATTGTCTTCCAAAAGCTGCAGACTTTGCGCCAACAATTCCATGTGGCCCTGCAACTGTTGGCGGCTGACGGCAGGGGCGTTCAGAAATTCCTGCGTTTCCTGCAGTACTTGCTGGGCATGGGACGACGCGGTAATGCTGATGCCCAGGGGAGTGTTGAGCTCGTGGGCGATGCCGCTGACCAAAATGCCTAAAGCGGCCTGCTTTTCCGCCTGCAGTACATGCTCTTGCGCGCTGCGCAGATGTTCCAGGGTTTGCGTTAATTGTTGATTGCTTTGCGCCAGCGCCTGCGTGCGCTCCTGGACTTTGCTTTCTAATTGTTCATTGGCTTCGCGCAGCTGCCGCTCGGCGTTTTTGCGGTACTGGATATTAGACAGCGAGCCCACCATGCGCAAAGGGCGGCAGCCATCTTCTGTGCGCAAGCTGTCTCCTTTGAGAAGACGCCAAGAGGGGCCTTCGGCGGTAGCAACACGAAATTCAGCCCGCAGCAAAGGATATTTTCCCTTGAGATGCCGGCGAATCAATAAGGAAAGCTGTTTGCGGTCCTCAGGCATGACCTGCTGCAGGCAATGACGCAGGGGGAGAAGCTTGTCCGTCTGTTCCAATCCCAGCAGATGCTGCGCCCGACAGGACAGAAAAACAAGACCTGTGGGGATGTCCCAGTCCCACAGGCCGTCGCTGCTGCCCTCCAGCGCCAACTGCCAGCGCTCTTCGCTAAGCTTTAGGTTTTGGTTGACCTGCTGCAGGCGGCTGATGACGCTGGTAATACCGGACAACATGACTTGGTGGGCTTCCGCCAATTGGCCAATTTCGTCCTTGGACATGCTGCCTCACGCCTTTCTCTGCTAGAGATACGGGGAATGAGAACGAGGTTTTGAACAAGAGTCGCGGGAGTCACGGGAGGATACGAATGAGGGGGTTCGGGGTACGATGTTTTTTAACAAGTAAAGGGGGTAGACGGTAGCGATTGGATTGAACAAGAGTCGCGAGAGTCACGGGAGGGTGTGAATGAGGGCTACAAAAAATTTATTATTTCTCTTGCGTACCCTCTGGTCACTCCGGTTCTCTTGTTCAATAATCCTCTACTCTGCGAGTTGCGCTTCAGTAATGCCTTCGAGGAGGCTTAAATCTTTAAGAGCGGTTTTGGTAACAGACGGATCCGGCGATTTAATGGCGACGAAGAAGGTTGTGTGGCCTTTGTCGCCTTTTTCCAGGCGCATATCCGTGACAGTCAAGCCGGCGCTGCTGAGGCAGGAAGCCACTTTGCCGATTTGCCCCGGCTTATCCAGCGAATGAATGACCAACACGGCTTCGCTCGGTCCTGTGGCGCGGTGCGATTCAACGCGGTACAGCCAAGTCAAGGTCACTACGGAGAGGACGGTAGTGACAATAGCTCCCAAGTAGTAACCGCTGCCTACGGCGAGGCCGACGCAGGCTACCACCCAAAGACTGGCTGCGGTGGTCAGGCCTTTGATGGTAGCGCCTTCCTTCATGATAGTGCCGGCGCCGAGAAAGCCGATGCCGCTGACTACCTGTGCGGCTAGGCGGGCGGGGTCGGCATTAGTTTTGCCTTCGACGCCGCCGTAAAGATTCATAGATAAAATCATAATCAAGCAAGAGCCCAGCGCCACAAGAATGTGCGTGCGCAGACCGGCTGCTTTATGGAAGTAGCTGCGCTCGTAGCCGATGACACCGGCCAGAACCAAAGAGAGAACCAAACGCAGCGTGGCGGTTAAGTCGTCAATAATCACGAGCCGGAAGCCTCCTTTTGAAAGCGTTGACCGCAAGCGGCGTAGTGGAGCCATTCGGCAATATTGGTAGTGCGGTCGGCTACGCGTTCGATGAAGCGAACGACGATTTGCAGATCGATGGCTGCTTCCAGTGTCCAGGGATGGACCATGGCGGCCATAATGATTTCTTTGTAAATGTCGCGGCACAACTGATCGACAATATTGTCTTTTTCGTGCAGGGCGGAAACTAAAAGAAGTTCGGCATCCGCTTGGCCGTAGGCTTGCATGATGTCTTGGAGCATGGACAAAGCGTGCTCCATCATCAAACGAATCAAGGCCAGTACATTTTCAAAAGGCGCCATGTCGTAGCAGCAAAAACGCCGACGCACCATTTTAGCGATGTTGTTGGCATAATCGCCCAAGCGTTCCAGCTCAGCGATGATTTTGACGCTGGCGACGGCGCGAGATACTTCAGACGGCGAGGGGTGCTCGTTCAGCCAAGCGATGCAGGCTTCGTCGAGACGAATCGAGGTGCGGTCAATTTCTTTTTCTTTTTCCCGAACCTCTTGGGCGAGAGTGGTATCAAGGGTAAGCAGCGCAGTCAAGGCGTCGCGCAATGCAGTATGTACCATATTGTGAAGTTGGCAAACGTCTGCCGTAAGACGAAGTTGGTCGGTCATGGCGCGGGCCTCCTTTTTATTTTCTTTATTCTTTAGTTCGACACAGGAGGCAGGCATCCTGCCTGAAAAGACAAAAGACGCCTGCGTCTTGGAAGACAGCAGCGTCTTTTTGAGTGGGAGAAGATAGAGGATTGAACAGGGCCACAGCGTTCGCTTAAAATCCCCCTGGCCCTGCGGGCCATCCCCCTTTGGCAAGGGGGACTTTAGCTTTGCCGCCCTTGTTAAAGGGAGGTGCCGCCACAGCGGCGGAGGGATTCGAATCCTGTCCAATAACATTGTTTCGTAACCCTCATACGTACCTTCCGGTTCTCCTGTTCAAATTTCCATTTCCCTCTGGCTTTTCTCTGTTACCTCTGTTACTCCCTTAATAAACAAGCAGTAGCTTCGATTTTCTTCTTTAATCGCAGTATTTCTCGATATATGTTTTTGTAGATTCTTTGGCTAGACAGGCTAGGCTGGTAGTGAAGTGGTTTTTGCG
>NZ_JAQUZF010000197.1:0-3063 GCF_028691475.1 Anaeromusa sp. | reverse complement strand
CTTTCGATTGGTGTGTAGCAACTTTAATTGTATGTGAGTTATTTACTTTATGCTCATTTTTTTGTGCAAAAAAATGTTGAGGTAAACATGCTCTTGCGTGCTTACCCCAACATTTATTATAGAACCTCATTTCTTACTATTGATCATTTCGCCCAAAAAAAAACAATTCCTGCCCCAAAGCAGCGAATTGTTTGAAATCAGGACTATAATTTCGTTAGTTTTCTTTGTTTTCTTCTGTTTCTTCACAAATCCAAGTCCAGCCATCTTCCTGGCGAATCGTTTCCTGACGAAATAACCGGCCCAGAGCCCTCTTAAAAGCCGCCTTGCTCATGCCGAATTTGGTTTGAATGATTTCCGGGCTTGTCGCATCTCCATAAGGCATTTTCCCGCCCCGCTCTTGTAAAAACTGTAAGATACGTTCTCCATCCTCAAATAAAGCATCTTCCTTTTGTGGCCGCAAGGATACGTTGATCCGTCCATCCGGCCGGATAAAGGCTACCCGAAACTCAATTTCCTGCCCCATACGCAAAGCTGCGCCAGCCATTTCACTGCGATGGAGAAAAGCAACATGCCGCCCTTCAGCAAACAAAAAGTAACCCTCGTCAGTTTCATTATAAACGGTTCCTTTAAGTTTATCGCCTACTTTGCCGGTGAAAGGCAACGCTGCCCGCTGCAGGTCTTCTTCCACTTCCATCGTCACAGCCAAACGTCCTGTTTTATCTGTATAAAGCTTGACCCATACCTTTTCACCCTCGTAGACGCGCCCCCGCATGCGGCTAAAAGGCATAAACACCGCCCGTTCCGCCCCCAAGTCCACAAACGCTCCCTGTTTGCCTGTAAAGTGGATAACTTCCGCTCGAGCCACCTGGCCTTCCTTCATCTTGGGAAGCTTCATGCTGGCTGTTATACGGCCTCTAGCGTCATGATAAAGGAAGACATCGACTTCCTCGCCGATTTCAACCGGCCGACTCTGCTGCCCTTGGTGCAGCAGAACGTCATCGCTGGTCTGGCCGGTTCCGCCATCTAGAAATACGCCAAAGTCCGCTTTGCGAACCACCTTTAGCGTGGCTAAAGTCGCCGCCTGAAGGCGCGGCTTTTCATTTTCGTTCATCATTACTCCTTATAAGGCAGTGCTTCCGCATCACCCCACAACTGTTCCAAGTTGTAAAAACGCCGATCTTCTTCGACAAAAACATGCAAAATACATTCGCTATAATCAAGCAGGATCCAGCGTCCTTCTCGGTATCCTTCCTTGTGTAGCGGTTCTACTCCTGCCTCAGACAGCTTTTCTTCTACATGATCGACAATGGCCCGCACCTGTGTTGTCGAGTTAGCGCTGCAAATAATAAAATAGTCAGTTACTAAAGAAACCTCCGCCATTTTCAAAATGACAATATCCATGGCTTTTTTTTCACTGGCCAGTCGGGCAATGACCTCCGGTGTCGCTTTTTTAATTACTTCGATCATTATTTTCCTCCTTCAATTGTTCCTGCTGTTTCCAGCAATTTTGTTTTTACCAGTTCATTAGTCGCATTTTCATCCGTTTTCCAATAGCTTACATTTTTTTCTGTTGCAAAACGACCGGGGAGCAAAACCGGTTTTACCCCGGTAGCGCGGTCAAAGTGCCGCAAGGCTGCCCCTAGACGAAACCAATCGCTCCCTTGTATATTGGTAAGAAAAGATTCTTTGACTACGGTCTGCAGCTCCGGCAGTCTGGCAAGAGTTTCCCATTGAAAGGTTTGATTCGCCAAGGCTCTTAAAAAACGCTGCTGCCGTTGCGCTCGTCCAATATCCCCCAGCTCATCGCTGCGAAAACGTACATACTGTCCAGATCTATCTCCATCCAAATGCTGATATCCTTTATTCAGATGAATTGCCAGCGCTGCATAAGGGTCCTCATAATCCATATCCTGCTCTACATATAAGTCAACCCCGCCCAGACTGTCCACACAGCGAATAAAGCCCTGCCAGTGCAATGTAACATAATAATTCACAGGAATTTGCAGTAAATCTTCCACTGCTTTAACAGTCAGTTCCGGTCCTCCATACGCGTAGGCGTGCCCCAGCTTTTCAACGTCTTTGTGTCCCGGCAGCAATACCTGCGTATCCCTAGGCAAAGACACTAGCGTAACAATGCCCGTCTCTGGATCAATATTAGCCAAAATCATGGTATCAGAGCGTTTAGGCGCATCTGCAATACCATATTCGCCATCATCCACGCCCAGCAAGAGTACATTGAGCCGTGAAGTAGCCACCTGGGGTTTAGCATAGAGAGGTTTAACCGGAGCAGCTGCAACCGGTTCAGGAGCAGGCGGCGTCGCTTGTACCGGCTCCGCCACCGCTGGACTTGTCGTCACAGCCTGGCTCCAGAGCCATATTCCACCCTTCACCAAACCAACAAAAAACACTACTACTAGCAACAAAAACAGCACGACCCGCCCCCAACGCAACTTTCTTGGCTTAGCGCGTCGCAGCCGCTGCCGCTCGTTCAATGGCCGACTCACTGGTTTCTCCTCCATAGCAGTTCATTGCGCCCGGCAATTGTTTCCGGGTGAATCGCTTCTTCTCGTTTGATCATATACCGCAGCGTTTGATCATAGACTGCCAGCATGGCGGCATCTACATCCTGCAGCGCCAATTGTCGCAACTCCGCCACACCCTTGTAGGAACGCCCCTCTTCCAAACCGTCAGCCAAATAAATAATTTTATCCAACAATGACAAGCCAGTCCCCCCAATAGTGTGTCGTGCAATGGCGCGTAATACAGTCTCATCAGTAACGCCAAAGCGTTTTTTCGCCACCCATGCCGCCAGCGGCGCATGAAGCAGCACAGGCGAGTGAAGCGCCGCCTCATCAATCACTAACCCCATGTTCTTGGCTTCCGCCAACCATTGAGCAGGAGTCCATTCTCTAACTAAGTCATGGAGCAAGGCAGCTAAACGAGCTTGCTCCACATTCCCCTCATGCCGCTGCGCCAATTCAATTGCTTTGTTTATAACCCCTTGAGTATGAGCAAAGCGTTTAGAGCTTAATTCCTTTTTAACTTCCCGGAAAATGATTTCAA
>NZ_JAQUZF010000196.1:0-3071 GCF_028691475.1 Anaeromusa sp. | reverse complement strand
GCTCGGCGGGCAACGGTGACGTCCGCACCAATTTCGGCGGCAATCATGCCGGAGATGTAAGCCACCTCAGTGGAATGCACAAGAACGTTCTGACCGTAGCTTGAACGGTAACGCATTCTACCCAGCAGTCGCACCAGCTCAGGATGTAACGAACCGACAGAAGTTTCGAGTACGACACGCTCGCCGTCCTGCTTGATTTTGGTTTCAACTTCTTTACGCGCCTTGTCCACCATCTCTTCGATGCGAGCAGGATGGATACGCCCATCATTAATCAGGCGCTCCAGTGCAATGCGCGCAATTTCGCGCTTGACGGGGTCATGACTCGAAAGCGTAATAGCCTCGGGCGTGTCGTCTATAATGAGATCAACACCGGTAAGTGTCTCAAGCGCACGGATGTTGCGGCCTTCTCGTCCAATGATACGGCCTTTCATCTCGTCGGAGGGCAACGGTACAACCGATACAGTGGTCTCGACCACCTGATCTGCTGCGCAGCGCTGAATAGCCAGAGAAATAATGTTGCGAGCCTTGGAATCGGCCTCTTCCTTCAAACGGGCTTCCATTTGGGTGATGCGTAGAGCCTTTTCATGGGTTAGCTCGCCCTCAAGGTTTTTGAGCAGATAATCTTTGGCTTGATCAGTGGTGAAACCGGAGATTTTTTCCAGCATTTCAAACTGACTTTTCTTAACCAGCTCAGCCTCCTCAAGTTTTTGCTCGGCAGATTTGAGTTTGGCCTGAAGGGCCTCTTCTTTCTTATCGAGGTTATCGACCTTTTTGTCGATCGTCTCCTCCTTGTGCTGTACGCGGCGCTCCAGCCGCGAAACCTCGGTGCGCCGCTCCTTAAGCTCGCGTTCAGCCTCGGTTTTTAGTTTGAAAATTTCATCTTTTGCTTCGACAAGGGCTTCTTTCTTTTTACTTTCCGCTGATTTTATTGCTTCACTAACGATACGTTTTGCTTCAGTCTCGGCTGTGCCGAGTTCCTTTTCTGCTACATTCTTTCTATAATTAACGCCTGCGGGAAAGGCAATAACAGCACCGATTACAAATGCAATGAAACCGCATATTACATAGGGCAACATGAAATAAAAAATCCTCCTTTCACTCTTTTAAATTTTGGGCGCCTGTGTAATGCGCTGACTGTATAAACAGCCAAAAATATTTTACATTTTTATTAGATTTCTGTCAAGAAATTTTAAATACAATCCTTGCCGAATAAAGCGGAAAAATAAAGATGCAGTATTAAAAAGGTTCTATTGGGGAAAACCGAGTTAAATCACTTTTTCATTGCGCATAATGCACAAGAATGCAAAAGGTATAGACCATAAATGCGAAGTTGCTACTAAAAAAATAGGCAGATTAACAACTTTTGGCTTATTGCTTTTTAGATTTTGTAGCGTGGTAAAATATACATTGTATAAATGATAATTATGCCGATGCGCTGCCAGAGATTGCGTATAAGCGCTGGCGTTTTGCAGGAAAAGTGGCCTAGTAGTCTGAAAATTGTTGACATGCGACGTGCGTAGTGATAGTATCAAGGCAAAGCTTCATCCAAACAAAACATTGATGGGGAAGCCCCGCAAAAGGACATATCAGAGACAGACCGTCGTTGGGCTGAAAGCGGTCTTTGTGGATTTTTGCAACGGGCTACCACCCCTGAGTGCGAAATTAAGGCGTTAGCCCCAAGTTCGCCGCAACGGCAGCGTTAACGGCCGGCAGAGTGGTATCATTTTGCCCTGATAAGCAAAACGATGCAATTCGGGTGGAACCGTGGAGTTACATTATAATGCTTCACCCCGTGCCGGGGGTGGAGCTTTTTTATATTCCAATAGCGATGAGAACCGAGAAAGAGAGGAAGATTTTTATGGTAAAAATTTCTTTAAAAGGCGATGTTGTAAAAGAATTTGATCAGGGAACAACCGTAGCCCAGATAGCTGCTGCGCTTGGCGCGGGTCTGGCAAAGGCGGCCTGTGCGGCTAAAATTGACGGAAAGGTTTGCGATTTGCGCACTCCCGTTCTGGCCGATTGTTCGGTGGAGATATTGACCTTTGAGGATACGGATGGCAAAAAGGCATTTTGGCACACCGCTTCCCACATTCTGGCACAGGCCGTTCAGCGACTGTTTCCAGAGGCAAAGTTTGCTATCGGCCCTGCGGTGGATAACGGTTTCTACTACGATTTTGATGTGCCGGCTTCTTTTACCCCCGATCAGCTTTCGACTATTGAAGCCGAGATGGCCAAAATTGTCAAAGAGGACATTGCGCTTGAAAAGCTGGAGTTGGATGCGCAAGATGCTTTGGAAAAGATGAAAGAACAGCCTTATAAGGTCGAACTGATCAACGAGCATGCGGGCAAGGGTGAGAAGATCAGCTTCTATGTGCAGGGGGATTTTGTAGACCTTTGCGCTGGCCCCCATCTGATGAGCACCGGCTCAATCAAGGCTGTCAAGTTGACTGCCTGCACTGGCGCTTATTGGCGTGGCAGTGAGAAAAACAAAATGCTTTGCCGCGTTTACGGTACGGCGTTCCCGAAAAAGAGCGAACTTGAGGCTTATCTTGCTGCCGTTGAGGAGGCAAAAAAGCGCGACCATAATATTATTGGCCGTCAGCTCAAATATTTTTGCACCTCTGACTATGTTGGCCAGGGGTTGCCGCACTTGATGCCCAAAGGTGCTAAACTGTTCCAGATTTTAAACCGCTATGTGCAGGATAAAGAGGAATATGAATACGGCTATGTCATGACCCGCACGCCGCTAATGGCAAAATCCGACCTGTATAAGCTCTCGGGCCACTGGGATCACTACAAGGATGGCATGTTTGTACTGGGTGACGAGGAAAAGGATAAGGAAGTATTTGCGCTTCGCCCCATGACTTGCCCGTTCCAGTACCAGGTTTACCTCAACGACATGCACTCCTACCGCGATTTGCCAATTCGCTATGGTGAAACTTCTACGCTGTTTAGAAATGAAGCCTCCGGCGAGATGCACGGTCTGATCCGCGTGCGTCAGTTTACTATTTCAGAAGGGCATTTGGTTCTGCGCCCCGAGCAGCTTGAGGAGGAGTTTCGCTCCTGCGTGC
>NZ_JAQUZF010000067.1:0-14283 GCF_028691475.1 Anaeromusa sp. | reverse complement strand
CGTCCCGCCATGTCCGCAACCATCCATGCGCCACCTTTCCAGTCTCCTGCGTTCTCTAAACGCTTCTTTTGTACTATTGTACCGTTTTTTTCCTGCGGCGAACACCCGTCTCGTTTTTTCTTTTCTAAAAAGATTAGAAAAAATGCCGGGCCCATGCTAGGATAGAGAGTACACACATACCAACTCACGGAGGCTGTATAAAATGACAAACTGGTTATCTTTAAATGCCTGGTTAGGTAAACGGATGTTTCTTGTAGTTGTGACTGCTTTAATTGGCGGCATTTTCTTCCCCCTTAGCGATTCTTCGCTGCTCCGGCAGACAACGGTCCTGCTTTTTGCTTATATGACCTTTGTCACCGCCCTCTCCACCAGCCTGCGCGATTTCCTCCAGGTGCTGCGCCACCCTTGGCAGCCTTTGTGGATCTTGGCGCTAGTACATCTCGCCTCCCCTTTCACCGCCTGGATTGTGGGGCACGTTTTCTATCCTGATGAGCCTTTAATTCGCATTGGCTACCTTATTGGCGCTTCCATTCCCGTTGGGGTCACCTCCATTATCTGGACGGCTCTGGTGCAGGGAGATTTAGCGGTATCTTTGGTAGCCGTCACCTTGGACACCTTTCTTGTGCCGCTTGTGCTGCCCGCTTTTTTCCACTTCGCGATTGGCGAAACCATTGAAATCAGTTACCTAAAAATGGTGGAAGACCTTTTACTTATGGTCACCATTCCTAGTTTGCTGGGCATGCTTTGCAATGATTTGTCCAAAGGCCGCACGGCTTCTTTTGCCAAAAGCGTCGGCGGCGTTACTTCGAAGCTTTCTTTAAGCGCGGTTATCTTTATCAATTCCGCAGTTGTCATGCCTTTATTGTCCTGGAACGCTTCCACCCTAAAAGCTCTGATTATTACGCTGGGCGTTGTCAGCGCCAGTTTTTTTGTTGGTTGGCTCGGTTCGCTGGCTCTCAAAGATCGCCGGGAATCAACCGTCCTCACTATGATCTACAATGTAGGCATTCGCAACAACGCCTGCGGTGTCGTCTTGGCTCTCAGCTACTTCCCTCCGGCCGCGGCCATCCCCATTACCATGTCTATCTTGTACCAGCAGCCGGTAGCTACCCTTGTGCCTTATGTGTACCGCTTTTTCAAGCGCTTGGGGAATGCCACGAAGAACGGAAATTGAGATTTGAACAAGAGAATCGGAGTCACGAGAGGGCTCGCATGAGAAAGCAAATAGCCAGGCAAAGCTTGCAAACAAGCTTCGCCTGGCTATTCTATACTCCTCAGTCGTACCCTCATTGGACGTCGGTCGCCTTGCCATCCATGGCGCGACCGACCCTAGGTGCGTCCAGCACCGTCGCCGGTTCTCTTGTTCGTTCCTTTCAGCGGCTCCTTTTACGGTTTAACGCTGATAGTCAGAGTCCGCGTAGCCGCGATTTTATCTGCGGCTTCCCAAGGACGACGCAGCACAAAGGTCAGCGTTTCCGTGCCTTCCACGCCACCGCGGGCCTGGTAGAACAAACGCTGCTGCAGCGGGCCTCCCATGCGATCCGTCAATGCCTGAGGACCGGAATCATGCGCTAAAACAGCATACTTCAAATCCGCCGTGATCGGCGTACTCCACAAATACCCAGTACCGGCCGCCGCCAGCAAATCCACTTGCACCGTCTGTCCCGCCCGCAGTTGCAACTGCAGACTTTCCGTACCGCCGAGCTTACCATCCCACTGCACCTGAGCTACCACTGGAAGTTCCCTCCAAGCCATGCCCTCGGCCGCCGCCACTGCAGGCAGCGTCAAAAGAAGCGCGCAAAGAACAAATAACAATACCGACTTACGCATGAATACATCCTCCTCTTAGTACTAACTTTATTTCTTTTTTCTTGTTCGTTGCTCTTTTGCCAACTTCCTGCTCCTCGGCACGAAGAAACAGGAATCAGCTCCTGCGCGGCGAATGAAAATTAAAGTCGTATTTTAAATCTGCTCAAGCTAAGGAGATATGCATGACCGTTGATAAAGAACAACAACTTGCTATAGCGTTGCTGCCCCTCTTAGGAGGATCGGACAACCTGCTTTCCATTGCACACTGCATGACCCGCCTGCGCATCACTGTCGCTGACGAAACAAAGGTAGACAAAGAAAAAATTAAAAACCTCCAGGGTGTACTGGGCTTACTGGGCGCAGAAGGCCGCTGTCAGATCGTCCTGGGACCTGGGGTTGTCAATAAAGTAACCGCCCATCTTCAGATACTGCAGCAAAAACCAGCCTCCCTCCAGCAGCCAGAACCCCTTACTGAAGCCCGCACACGCAAGGCGGCGCTCGATGAAAAAAACCGTACGCCCTTCAAACTGCTGCTGCGCCGTCTCGCCGGCATTTTCATCCCGCTCATTCCTGCTATTGTCGCTTCCGGCATGGTCGCAGGCTTGACCAATCTTGCCATCCGTCTGGGCCTGCCGCCGGAGCATGAGCTGGCGACCTTGCTTTCCGTCACCGGCTGGGGCCTTTTCGCCTATCTATCCATCTTCATCGGCTTCAACGCCGCCAAGGAATTCGGCGGTACGCCGGCACTGGGCGGCCTGGCAGGGGTTTTGCTCATTAACCCAGCCATCGCTTCCATTCACTTAGGAGGCGAGGCTTTAGTGCCTGGCCGGGGCGGCGTCATCGGCGTTCTTCTGGTAGCCTGCTTTATGGCCTGGCTGGAGCGGCGTCTGCGCCACTACGTGCCCAACGCGCTGGACATCATCGTCACGCCTACGCTGACGCTGCTTGTGGGCGCCTTAGCTACTTACTACGTACTCCAGCCCTTAGGCGGTTTTTTATCGGACACCATTGTTTTTGCTTTCAAAGTTTTGCTTCAGGACGGCGGCGGTTTCGCCGGTTTTGTGCTCGCCGGAACCATCTTGCCCATCGTCATGACCGGCTTGCACCAAGGACTGACGCCCATCCATATGGAGTTTCTCAACACGCTCCACGAAAATCCGCTGCTTCCCATCCTCGCCATGGGCGGCGCCGGTCAAGTTGGAGCGTCGCTGGCAGTCTACCTAAAAACAAAAAATACCCGCTTGCAGCATATCATTAAAAGCGCGTTGCCTGTCGGTCTCTTGGGTATTGGCGAGCCGCTGATTTTCGGTGTTACCCTGCCCTTAGGGCGCCCTTTTTTCACAGCATGTCTGGGTGCTGCCTGCGGCGGCGCTTATCAGGCGGCTATGCACACGGCTTCCATTTCCATGGGCGTATCAGGCCTGCCTTTAGCTTTTCTCATCCAACCGGACAGCCTCATGCATTATCTGCTGGGCCTAGTTATCGCCTATACCGGCGGTTTTTGCGCCACATGGCTCGTCGGCTTTGAAGACCCCGTAGAAACGTCAGAGGAGGCAGAAGCATGAAGAAGATAAAAAAAGGCATTTCTCTTTTTGCCGGCATGGGGCACCCCCTCGCTGACAGTTTGCAGTACCTGGAAACCGCCAACGAAGCGGGCTTCAGCGAACTTTTCACATCCCTCCATATACCGGAGGCCGATAACCAAACGCTGCTGGCGGAGCTAGACGCCATTCTAGAAAAAGCAAAAGAACTGGATTTTGCCGTTACCGCCGATATTTCGCCGCGTACCTTCCGCTTTTTCGGAGGCTCGCTACAAAACACCGCCGCCTTGGCTCGTTTGGGACTAGCGGCCTTGCGCCTGGACGACGGTTTCACCTGTGCCGACATAGTCAAGCTTACGCATGAACAACCGTGGTCTATTTGCCTTAATACCAGCACAACTACCGCAAACGATTTGCAGCAGCTCTTGGATAACGGCGTCTATGCTTCTCGCCTGCAAAGCTGTCACAACTATTATCCTCGTCCCGAAACCGGCCTGTCCTGGCGGCTTTTCGCCGAACGCTGCCGTCTTTTTGCAGCCCAGAGCATTGAAGTAGCGGCTTTCATTCCTTCCCTGCACAATCCGCGAGGGCCTCTCTTCGCCGGCTTGCCCACGCTAGAAGCCCACCGAACCTTGGCGGCGCAGACCGCCGCCAAAGAACTGGCCGCCAGCGGCTTGGTGCAAGGCATTTTCTTCGGCGATCCCTTGGCGACCAAGGAAGAGCTGCTGGCTGTGGGCCGTGTCGAGACGCAGCTTCTTTCACTGCGCCTTCATTTACAGCCGGATCTTTCGCCCATAGAGCGCCGCCTACTGGATGCGCCCCATACCAATCGCCACGATCCTGGCGCAGCCTGCGCCCGCTCTCAAGAAGCTCGCGGTCTCTGCACTGAAGAAGTGCCGCCTCGCCCGGCACAGCCTCGCCCCAAAGGCTGCGTCACCATCGACAACAGCAGCTATGGACGCTATCAAGGGGAGTTGCAAATTGTACAGAAGGATTTGCCTGCCGACCCCCGAGTCAACGTAGTCGCCCATATTGAGCCGACAGAGCTTTTCCTGCTCGACTATCTCGGACCGGGAAAATCCTTCGCTTTTGAAATTTATCCAGGAGGTACGCCATGACCGTCGCCCTAGAAACACTCGCTACAGAGGAGCAAAATCGCGCCACCGCCGACATCGATCAGTTAACACCTCTCGACATCGTCCGCCGCATCCACCAGGAAGACGCCGCGCTCACCGCGGCTATCGCCCCGGCCTTGGAAGCCATCGCTCAAGGCGCAACGTGGATTGCCGAAGCGCTTGCCCAAGGAGGCCGCCTCTTTTACGTCGGCGCCGGCACCAGCGGGCGTTTGGGCATTCTCGACGCCAGCGAATGTCCGCCTACGTACGGCACCAACCCGGAGCAAATTCAAGGCCTTATTGCCGGAGGCCCTTCAGCGGTATTCCGTTCGGTAGAAGCCGCCGAAGACCGTCCAGAATTAGGAGAAGAAGATCTCAAAACCAAAAACCTTACGTCCAAAGACATGGTTGTCGGCATTGCCGCTAGCGGCCGAACTCCCTATGTACTGGGCGCTCTTGGCTACGCCCGCGCTCTTGGCTGCCGCACCGTCGCTTTGGCCTGCTCGCCGCACTCGCCGATCAGCGCAGCGGCAGAGCTTGCCATTACCGTCGTCACCGGCCCCGAAGTCATCACTGGCTCAACGCGTATGAAAGCCGGCAGCGCTCAAAAGATGGTGCTCAACATGCTCTCCACGACGGCTATGATTCTTTTGGGCAAGGTCTACGGCAATCTCATGGTCGACGTAAAGGCCAGCAACGAAAAACTGCGGCAGCGAGTGCTCCGCATTGTCCAAACCGCTACCGGCGAAGCTGCTGAAGCCGTCGCAGCGGCTGTTGCCGCTGCCGATGGCCACGCAAAAACCGCCATCGTCATGCTCCTGGGCGGCGTCGATGCGAATAAAGCCCGCTTAGCCCTGGAGCAAAGCGGTGGCTTTGTCGCCAAAGCGCTGCAAAAGTTGGGACAGGAGAATGAAAAACCGAAAAATTGAACAAGAGTCACGGGAGAATCAGAGGGTATGACTGAGGGTTCGGTTTTAACAAGAGTCGAATCCCTCCGCCGCTGTGGCGGCAAGGTTAAGGCTCCCTCTATTCCCCGGATTATATCTTTGTCCTTTCTCTAGCACTTCCTCTATTACTCTCTGCGTAAACCGCCCCCTCTCCTGCACACCCTCCCGCGACTCCGGTTCTCTTGTTCAATCCCCACGCACCCGCGGTCTTTCTCTGATTCTTCTGTAATTATGAAGGAATCACTTTGACTCATGTCGAAGTGATTCTTTATTTTATTGCAAACCCTTCCTTCTCACGCGACATCTGTTCAATCCTCTATTTTATATATAAGTAAGGAGGTTGGCCGCCATGAATCAAGACACGCGATCCCTGTTGGAGCTGCGCAAATTTGTCGCGCCGGAATTTATTTTCGGTTTAGGCGCCCGCAAGCTAGTGGGACGTTACGCCAAAAACTGCGGCGCCCGCAAAGTCCTCTTGGTGACCGACAAATTTCTCCGGGAGCATACGCACTGGATTCAAGAAATGCGCCAGATTTTGACTTCCGCCGGCTTAGAAAGCGTGCTTTTTGACCAAATCACGCCCAATCCCCGCTCGGAAGAAGCCATGGAGGGTGCCAGACTTTTTCATCAGGAACACTGTAACACCATCGTCGCCATTGGCGGCGGCAGTGTCATGGACTGCGCCAAAGGAATCGGCATTGTCAGCTCTAACGGCGGCCATGTGCTGGATTTTGAAGGAGTAGACCGTATTTTACGCCCCATGCCGCCTCTTTTATGCCTGCCCACCACCAGCGGCACGGCCTCAGAAGTATCTCAATTTGCCATTATTATGGCCGAAAAGCGTCGCACCAAAATTGCTATTGTCAGCAAGGCCGTCGTGCCCGACGCCGCTTTGATCGACCCGGAACTCACCGTCACCATGCCCCCGGAATTGACAGCTTGCACCGGCCTGGATGCGCTGACCCATGCTATTGAAGCCTATGTTTCCAACGCCAGTTCGCCGGTCACCGATCTGCACGCCTTAGAAGCCATCCGCTTGATCGGCCTGTCGCTGCACACCGCCTGGGCGGAACCAAATAACCTTGTGGCGCGCAGCCAAATGCTTTTGGCCAGCCTGGAAGCCGGCCTAGCTTTTTCCAACGCGATCTTGGGAGCGGTCCACGCCATGGCTCATAGCCTAGGAGGTTTTTTAGACCTGCCTCATGGCGAATGCAACTCCATTTTATTAGCGCCGGTCATTCGCAGCAATATGAAAGTCTGCCCGGAACGCTACCAGCAGATCGCCCTGGCTTTGCAGCTTCCTGTAGCCGACCTATCTCCCCAAGAGAGCGGCCATCTTCTCTGCAACTACCTCGAAGACCTGCGCCGTCAGCTAGGCGTCAGCCGCACTTTGGGCGACTTGGGCGTACAAAAAGAGCACTTGCCCCTTTTAGCCGAACATGCCAGCAATGACGCCTGCCTTGCTACCAACCCCCGTGATTTGACGGTGGAAGAATTGGAGGCTATTTATGAACAGGCGCTCTGAAGACCACAGCAAATTCACCCGCGAGCTGTTGATCGGCTTAGGTGAAGACTCGCTGCGCAAAAACTATTACCCCGAACTGCAGGCTCGCATGGCCGATCTGGAGCGTTTTCGTCTGCTCCTTGACCAAGCCCATGACGCTATCTTTCTTGTGGATCGCGCCACCCACCGCATCCTTGACGCTAACGCCGCCGCCCGAAATTGCGCCGGCGCGCAGGAAGTTGTAGGCGCTCCTATCCAAAACTGGCTGCATTTGGAATTGCCCGAGGGCATGACGCCGGACACGCCGGTGGAATTAATCGCCAAAACCCAGGAATGTCTGCTGCAATGCTGCGGCAACAAAGAAGTACCGGTGGAAATTACTCTTACCTGGGTACAACTGCCCACCCAAGACGTGCTGGTCATCGTCGCCAGGGACATCACCCGGCACAAGCAGGACAAGCAGCACCTTTCCGACGTATATGAAGAGCTACAGGCTAATTATGAAGAGTTGGAATCGCTCTATGGCCAATTGTCGCAAGCTGAAGAGGAACTAAAGTCGAAGATTCGCGAGCTCGAAACCAGCCAAGCATCGCTGCGTGAAAGCGAAGATCGCTACCGTTTGGCTATGGCCGGCTCCAACGACGCCATCTGGGATTGGGACCTCGTGCGCAAGCAAGTAGTTGTCTCGCCACATTGGGCGGAGCGCATCGGCTTCCCTTCCATAGCCTATGAAGACAGCATCCAGCGCTGGCTGCAACACATTCATCCCGAAGATCTGCCAGGACGGCGTCAGGCTATGCGGCAGCATTTACTAAAGGAAAGCTCTTATTTTTCCGTCGAATACCGCTTTCGCCTGCCTAATGGCCGCTATTGCTGGGTCCAAGAACGAGGCAAGGCGCTCTTTGACGAGCAAGATAAACCTCTGCGCATGTGCGGCTCCTATACCGACGTTACGTCCCGCAAAAAGCAGGAAGAGCGCATCCGCCACATGGCCTACCATGATACGCTGACCAACCTGCCTAACCGCGCCAGCCTTCTGGAAAAGTTAACGGAGCTGCTGCCGCAGCAGAGCGGCGAAAAACGGCACACTCTTTTTCTTTTTGACCTGGACAATTTCAAGTTCATTAACAATTCCTGGGGCCATGCCTGTGGCGACGACGTACTGCTGGAAATAACGCACCGCCTGCAAAGTATGCTGCCTGCCGAAACCATGACCGCCCGTCTGGGGGGCGATGAATTTACGGTTTTGCTTGGCCCTTTAACAACCCGCGAAGCGGATGAATGGGCGCAGCGCATTCTAGACCTTTGCAGCCGCCCGCTCATGGTGCGCGGCACCTCTTTGCCGCTGTCGGCCAGCCTGGGCATATGCCCCCTAAGCAACGACCTGTCTGCAGACGATGTGCTGCGCAACGCCGACACCGCGCTCAATCGCGCCAAGAGCGCCGGTAAAAAAACCTGGCGTCTTTACGAGCCTGCCATGCAAGAGGCCATGATCCGGCGCATTCAGCTGGAAAGCCAGTTGCATCAAGCTTTGGCCGCCAGGCAGTTTCTTCTTTATTTTCAACCCCAGTTGGATCTTCCCAGCGGCCACATCACCGCCTTTGAAGCCCTCATCCGCTGGCAGCATCCGGAACGCGGCCTAGTCTCGCCGCTGGAGTTCATTCCCCTCGCCGAGGAAACAGGCTTGATTCTGCCTATCGGCGAATGGGTGCTGCGCAGCGCCTGCCGCTTCTTACGGCAGCGCTCGCCGCTAGAACCTCCCATCCGGGTCGCTGTCAACATTTCCGGCCGCCAGCTGATGCAGACCGATTTTACCCAGCGAGTCCGGCGCATTTTAGCGGAGGAAAACATTCCTCCTGAATGGCTGGAGCTGGAATTGACCGAATCCATTCTCATGGAATCCTTTGACGAGCATGTCTTAAAGCTGCAAGAGCTGCGTGAAATAGGCCTGAGCATTTCCCTGGACGATTTTGGCACTGGCTATTCGTCTTTGACTTATCTCAATCAGTTGCCCATTGACCGCCTCAAACTGGATAAAACTTTTCTACACAAACACCACACCGAGCAAAATCAGGCGATTGTCCGCGCCATGATTCGTCTGGCGCACGATATGAAGCTCTCCGTCGTCGCGGAAGGAGTAGAAACCGAAGAACAGTTCCAGCGCCTCTACGCCATGGGCTGCGATTTGATTCAAGGCTATCTTCTCGCCAAACCGCTCCCAGCGGAAGAAGCCTTAGCCTTCTCCCCTCCTCCGTCGTTGTTGAATGGTTAGCATCTTTCTATCATGGTGCAACGATGTCCATTGCCGCTTCCCTGCTTCTACCGTATGATAAAGATACTCGCTGGTTTGCTGCGCCCCCTTTGCAGCACCCTCTCTAGCTGCAGTTCTCCGACTGCAGCCCCGGCAGCGAGTCTTGCTCCCCACCGCCAACACGCCGGTGGGTCTTTTTTTTACAGGAATTTTAGAGTTAAAGGCGAATACGTATTAAATCAAGAAGTAATCCAACATTGGCTAAAGAATAGAGGTATCATTCATGGAAAAACTTCGCCTGGCTCTGGTCGGCCCCGCCGACTCGGTCGCTTTAACCTATCCTGTCGCTTTAGAATGGAAGGACCAAATCGTGTCCACTCCTTTTGTCTACCAAAACGCCGCCGAAGTGCCTGACATTGTCCGTCAGCATTTGGAGGAGTTCGACTTCTGGCTTTTCTCCGGCATTTCTCCTTATAAGCATGCGCAGCGCCTCGGCCTAAACATTCCCTGCTTCTATATTCCGCATATCGGCTCCAGCCTCTACCGAGCGCTGCTGCAGATCACCCATATGGCCCATCTAGAAATAGACAGCATCAGCTTTGACACCTTCAACCGCCAGGAAATCGAAGAAACCTTCCTGGACGCCAACATGCCTCTGCCAAAGCTGTTTCTGCACGAAACCGAAGATATTGTCACCGCCGCCGAACTGGCAGACTACCATTACCAGCTTTGGCAAAGCGGCCAAAGCCATATTGCCGTCACCTGCTACCTAGCTACCTATGAAAAGCTCAAAGAGCTCGGCGTGCCGGTTTTCCGCATCTGGCCTACGCGCAGCAACATCCGCACTACCATCGAAGTAGCGCTTAATGCGGTGCGGGCGGAACGCTTTAAAGGCGGTCAATTGGCCATTCAGCACATCACGATTGACGACTATGACGACCTTGTGCGCAACTCATCGAGCTACGCCGCCAAAAAAATAGAGCTGCGTCTTTACGAAATCCTGGTAGATTACGCCAAACAGCTGCAAGGCTCCATCGTTGTCCGCGGCGACGGTCAATACACGCTCTACTCCACCAGGGGCATTTTGGAAAAGTGGACCGAGGAATTGACCGTCCTGCCCTGTTTCGACGAAATCACCCGCCAAGTCAGCGCCAAGGTCAGCGGCGGCATCGGCTTTGGCCCCACAGCTTATGTGGCGGAAGAGAACGCCTTCCACGCCCTGGGTCTGGCCAAACGCGCCGGCAAAGGCCTGTGGATGGCGGTTACCGACAGCCGCGAAGCCGTAGGACCGCTCAGTTCGCCTACGCATCTGAAATATTCCCTGCGCGCCAGCGACTCGGTTTGCCAACATTTTGCCGAAAAGCTGAGTCTCAGCCGTACCACGGTCAACAAGCTGTTTGCCGCCTTGGATCAGTTGAAACGCGATACCTTGGCCGCAGACGACCTGGCCTTTCACCTAGGCATTACCACCCGCAGCGCCCGCCGTCTGTTGACAACCTTGGCCAATCAAGGTTTCGCCGATGTCACCGGCGAAGAACTGCTCAATAAAGGGCGGCCCCGCAAACTATACTCCATCCACTGGCAGCAGCTACTGCAGCCAGCCATAGATGAATCAGCTTCTGGGGGTTGACACTATCATATGGAAAGTATATACTGAGTACAATTTAAAGCCAATGAGCAAAGGAGCTCTTCACGCATGTGGGGAGCTCTATTTTTTTGCACTTTGTATTTTTTCTATTTTTCGTTATTTTTGGGTTTTTATTTTAGGAAATGTCTTTTAAGCGTCTTTAATTCTATGGTATGATACGCTTAAGAAAGCACACGAACGAACAACATGGTTCTGCAAGTGCACAATGACCGCGCTTTCTAACGTTTAGACACAGAGGTGCTTATTATGTTTGACAAATCGACTCTGGCCCAATTGGAACTCCAACTGATTACCTGGCGCAGACAGCTGCACCGCATACCTGAAGCCAGCTACCAAGAGAAAAAAACATCCCAAACGATTGCCGCTGAACTGCAAAAGCTGGGACTCTCCGTACAAACGTTCAGCAACCATCTTGGCGTATGCGCGGTGATTCACGGCAGCCAGCCCGGCCCTGTCATCGCTTTCCGCGCGGACATGGACGCCTTATCCATCCGTGAAGAAGCGGCCTCCGAATTTCGCTCCGAGCATGAGGGCGCCATGCATGCCTGCGGCCATGACGGCCACATGGCGATCTTGCTTGGTTTAGCCAGCTTACTCCACAGCAACCGTCAGCATTTAGCCGGTACAATCAAGCTCTTTTTCCAATCCGCCGAAGAAGCCTCCCCGGAAGGAGGCGCTCATTTCTTTCTGGAAGCAGGTCTTTTAGATGACGTTTCCGCCATTTTCGGCTTGCATTTGTGGCCGGATCTTCCCTGTGGCGAAATCGGCCTGCGCCCGGGCGCTCTTATGGCCGCCTCGGATCGGCTCAGCATCACCATCCTCGGCGAAGGCGCCCATGCCGGTCAGCCGCAGCACGGCGTTGACGCCATTACCATTGCCGCCGACGTGCTGCAAGGCATCAGCCATATTTTAAGCCGCCAGCTAGATCCGTTGGAGACGGCCACCATCAACATCGGCCAAATCCACGGCGGCGACCGCTATAATGTGATCGCACGCGAAGTAATCCTCGAAGGCACCGTACGCACTCTTTCCGAAGGGGTTCGCGGTACGCTGCCGAGCAAGCTGGATCGTATTCTCTCCGGCATGACCGCTTCCCAAGGCGGCTCTTACCGTCTTAACTACCAGCATGGCTATCCGGTACTCAACAACTGGCCCCAGCCCACAGCACTCTTAACACAAGCTGCCATAACGGTTCTCGGCGCCGACCAGGTGCACACCGATGTTAAGCCGGTCTTAGCGGCCGAAGACTTTTCTAAATACCTGGTGCGGGTTCCCGGCAGTTTCTTCTGGCTGGGCTGCGGCTTCAAAGACAAAGAAAACCACGGTCTGCACAGTCCTTATTTCGAAATCGACGAAGCAGCCTTGCTTCATGGAGTAGCTATTCTTTACCAAACAGCTTTATTAGCGCTAAAACAACCAGAAACCGCTGCTAAGCAGCCTGTTTTTTCTTGAATTTTAGGAAATGTCCTTAAACAACTCATTAGGAGGTGACTTTTCGCGTTATCTCATACGCTTATCACGCACTATTATGTAATTAAAAGGAGGATTTGCTTATTATGAGTCATCCCTCGTATGCGTCCGACACGACCGACAACCGAGGCAGCTTTTTGCGCAGCCTGGAAGTCATAGGCAACAAACTGCCCAATCCGGCTATTTTGTTTCTTTTACTTATTTTTGGCTTGGCCGCCTTATCCGCAGTGCTGGCCTCACAAAATGTAACAGCCATTCATCCGCTGACCCACAAACTCATTCCCATCAAAAGTCTTTTCAGTCAAGAGGGCTTGCATTGGTTTATGACCGACATGGTCAAAAACTACATCAACTTTCCGCCTCTCGGCATGATTCTGGTTCTAACGCTGGGCATCGGTTTGGTTGAAAAAACCGGTCTCATGGAAAGCTTGATTAAAACCGCTATACATACCATTCCTAAACGGTTTATTACTTTTACGATCATTATCATGAGCTTTATGAGTCACTTGGCCTCGGACGCCGCCATTGTCGTCGTCCCGCCGATTGCGGCGATGGTCTTTTATTCGATGGGAAGGCACCCTTTTGTAGGTTTCGCCTGTTCTTTGGCGGCGATTTACTCCGGCTTTACCGCCAACATCTTAATCGTCACTACCGACGTGCTTCTCTCCGGCATTACGACGCAAGCGGCTAAAATCGTCGACCCCAACATGATCGTCACGCCGGTGGATAACTGGTATTTTATGTGCTTTGCCGTTTTCTACCTAGCTATTTTAACCACCATTGTCACGGAAAAATTTGTAGAACCCCGCATGGGAAAATACATGGGAGAACAGACCGTGGTTTTGGAAAAGCCCTCCGGCCTTCAGTTGTCTTCTTTAAAAGCAGCTGGCTGGAGCACGCTCGCTTTTGTCGCCATCCTGGTCGCGCTGGTGGCTCCCGAAGGCGCTCTTTTGCGCAACCCGGAAACCGGCGGCATTCCCGGTTCTCCTTTCATTAAAGGCATTGTGCCGCTGCTCTTTCTCTTTTTCCTTACGGTCGGTTTAACCTATGGCATCAAAGCGCGCACCATCAAAAGCGGCGATGACGCTGTCAAAATGATGACCGAATGCGTTCGAGGCCTGGCGGGCTTCTTGGTCATGGTTTTCGCCATCGCCCAGTTTATCGCCGCCTTCAGTTGGACCAATATTTCAACCCTTATTGCCACGTCCGGGGCTGATTTCTTGAAAAGCATCGGCATGACCGGCTTGCCGGCACTTCTTTGCTTCATGCTTTTCGGCCAATTCATGGGCCTCTTCATCGCCAGTGGTTCCGCCATCTGGTCGCTGCTTTCACCGGTGTTCGTGCCCATGTTCATGCTACTGGGCTATCACCCCGCGTTTATCCAAGTGGCCTTCCGCGCTGGCGATGGCGCCTTTAACACCATCCAGGTAGTGAATCCGTTCTTGCCGCTCTTCCTGGAAACACTAAAGAAGTACAAAGAGGAATCCGGCATCGGCACCTATTTATCCTTGATGATGCCCTACGCCCTCTCGTTCTTCGCTATGTGGTACGCCTTGTTCATCTTCTGGTACCTCATGGGGCTGCCTGTAGGTCCTGGGGTCCCCCAACGCCTCTGGTAAATAACAGCCTTCTTCTGGGCATCTCTTGGCGAGATGCCCATTTTATTATATAGTTATTGCTAAACAACAAATCTTTTGTTACGATGACTATAACTTAACAATTAGGGTGATGAAAAGTGTCATTTTGTAAACAGATCCAAAGCAGCCTGACCGCCAAAGTAATTCTGTTCGTCATTTGCGGTCTGCTGCTTTCCCTTAGTATTCTTGGTCTTGCCAACTACTACAACGCCAGAAGCATTCTGATCAACGATGCGGAAGAACTGTTGGTCGATCAGTCTACAAGCTATGCCAAAGAAGTCGGCTTGTGGTTGAACGCCAGCGAGCAGGAGGTTTCCCTACTCGCCACTATGCCCAGCATTGTTAATGGCGAAACCGATGC
>NZ_JAQUZF010000195.1:0-3102 GCF_028691475.1 Anaeromusa sp. | reverse complement strand
ATTGGTGTGTAGCAACTTTAATTGTATGTGAGTTATTTACTTTATGCTCATTTTTTTGTGCAAAAAAATGTTGAGGTAAACATGCTCTTGCGTGCTTACCCCAACATTTATTATAGAACCTTTTTTAGTCTTCAAAACACGAATATTGCCGTGGAAACCCTCATTCGAGCCCTCCGATTCTCACCGCGACTCTTGTTTAAATCCAGTTCCCCGTAACTTGTTTTGAGTTAACTTTAACTTTGGCTTTGGTCAGCAACCAAATGGGCTGCGCAATATTTTTCTCGTAGCTTTGGCTTTTCAATTTTACCCGTAGGATTACGCGGAATGTCGGCAAAAATAATTTTGCGCGGACGTTTGTAGCGCGGCAAGGAAGAACAAAACTCTCTTATTTCCTCCTCTGTGCACTGGCAATGGGGCTTAACTTCTATGATTGCTGCTGCGATTTCCCCAAGGCGCGGGTCCGGCAGGCCAATGACAGCGACGTCTTTGACAGCATGATTCCGATGCAGAAAATCTTCAATCTGCACCGGGTAGAGATTTTCGCCTCCAGAAATAATCACATCTTTTTTGCGGTCAACTAAGTAAATAAAACCGTCTTCATCCATTCGTGCCATATCGCCGGTAAAAAGCCAGCCTTCTTTCAACACCGCAGCCGTAGCTTCAGGGGCGTTATAGTAACATTTCATCACCCCAGGCCCTTTCACGACAAGCTCCCCTATGCCGCCTGCCGGAACCAGGCTGCCTGTTTCATCAACAATTTTCGTCTTCCATTTAAAGCCCGCTTTGCCGATAGCTCCCACCTTATGAATGTTTTCAAGGCCAAGATGGACGCATCCTGGCCCGGTGGATTCGCTCAATCCGTAGTTTGTATCATAGCTATGGGTAGGAAAGTAATTTTTCCAGCGACGAATCAAGCTGGGAGGAACCGGCTGCGCGCCAATATGCATGAGTCTCCATTGCTCAAGGGTATAATTATCTAGACTCAACTCGCCGCTTTCGAGAGCGTTCAGAATATCCAGAGCCCAGGGAACAAGCAGCCAGACAATGGTAGCTTGTTCTTCCGAGACTGCCTTTAGAATCCAGGAGGGCTTGACGCCGCGCAGCAAAACCGCCTTTCCTCCTACTAAAAAGCTGCCAAACCAATGCATTTTTGCTCCGGTATGATAGAGAGGCGGAATGCATAAAAAAGTGTCCTGTGTTGTTTGCTGGTGATGCTGCTGCTCCGTGTAGCAGGAAGAAAGCAGGCTGTTATGAGTATGTAGAATGGCTTTGGGAAAGCCCGTTGTGCCGGAAGAAAAATAGATAGCGGCATCATCGTCAGCAGCAAGCTCAATTTCCGGTTCTTTCTCTGAGTACGATCGTTCAAGCTGCGAGTAGTTTTCAGCAAAAGCAAGGCCGTTTTCGCCTACATAAAAATGTGTTTTTACCTGTGGAACTTTTTCATATATGACTTCGATACGATCGACAAACTCCGGTCCAAAAACCAGCGCGACCACTTCCGCAAGTTCCAGACAATATTTTATTTCCTCGGCATCGTAGCGAAAGTTTAAAGGTACGGCCACGGCGCCAGCTTTGAGGATTCCGAAATAAATCGGCAGCCATTCCAGACAATTCATTAAAAGAATCGCCACTTTATCGCCTTTTTTTATACCACGGCCTAGGAGCAAATTGGCAAAACGGTTTGTTGTAGCATCAAATTCACACCATGTCATTTGGCGGCGAAAGCTCGCAGCAGGATTGGTTTCAATCAACTCATACTCTTGCCAGGAAACTTCGTGTTTTTCCTGTAACTCGGGATTTATTTCAACTAAACTGACCTTGTCACCATATAAGGAGGCGTTGCGGGACAGTATTTCCGTTATGGGCATTTTCTTTGCTCCTTTTCATCCTCGCTTACTTTACCTTCAAGCCTTCCTGGAAGGCAAGGAGATTGACTGGAACCGCGCTTGCTTTAACACTGGTCTTAATCACTTCT
This sequence comes from Anaeromusa sp., assembly GCF_028691475.1. NCBI lineage: Bacteria > Bacillati > Bacillota > Negativicutes > Selenomonadales > Sporomusaceae > Anaeromusa > Anaeromusa sp. Next base: position 1,127 of record NZ_JAQUZF010000195.1, on the reverse strand, counting down.
TCCCAATCGATATAGTCAATTTTCATGGCCTTTACCAGAGCGCCGAACAAAACTACGTTCATCGCCTTGGCGTTCCCCAAGCGCTCGGCGATTTGGGCGGCACAGATAACGGTTGTATCAGCTTTCTCCTTTAGCAGCTCCAGCACTCCGGCGGGATACTCTCGTTTGCCCATGAGGATCGGCGCGGAGGGAATCTGGTAGTCATTAACGACGACTTTGCCTGTTGGCGCCAAATATTCGAGCCAGCGGAGCGCTTCCATGGTTTCAAAGGAAACAAGTATGTCCGCCTGCCCCTTGCCGATAATCGGCGAGTATACTTTTTTTCCATAGCGCACCTGGGTGCTGACGCTGCCGCCGCGCTGGGCCATGCCATGTACTTCGGACATCTTGACATCATAACCGGCGCTCACCAGGCCATTGGACAAAATCTTGCTTGCTAAAATGGTTCCCTGCCCCCCTACGCCCACTAGCAGTATGTTTTTTACCTCAGACATATTATTCACCTACCTTTACTGCGGCTTTAGCCGGACATAGTTGCACGCATACTTCACAGCCGACGCATTGAACTGGATCGATGGCTGCTTTTTCCGTTTCTTGATCGAATCTAAGAGCCGGGCAGCCTGTGTTGACGCACATTTGGCAGCCGATGCACTCGTCTGTGTCAACTTTGCAAGTTGCCATATAATTGCCGAATTCTTCCTTGTCTTGGGGCGATTGCTTTTTCAATACACAGGGCCAGCGGGTAATAATAACCGACGGCTCATCCAAGGCAAGGGCCCAATCAAGAGCATCCCGTACTTGCCGAAGGTTTAGGGGATTGACGGTTCGCACATAGTCAATGCCTAGCGCCTTGACTACCGCTTCGATGGCCAGCGCCTTCGTCGGCATCCCCTGTAGCGTAAAACCTGTACCAGGATGATCTTGGTGACCAGTCATGCCGGTTATCCGGTTATCGAGAATAACGGTAATGGTTTTACTGCGGTTATAGGCTATGTTCATAATGCTGTTGATGCCCGTATGGAAGAAAGTGGAGTCGCCGATGGTCGAAATAACACGCATGTTTTCATGGAACTTATCGAAGACTTTCTGCGCCCCATGTCCTATGCTTGGCGCGGCGCCCATACAAA
>NZ_JAQUZF010000194.1:0-3124 GCF_028691475.1 Anaeromusa sp. | reverse complement strand
TCATGGCAGTCCATAGTGATTGCCTCCTCGTTGTTGATGGTTGTGTGAGAACTCCATTCTACCATACGAGGAAAAGTCACCATGGACTTTTTTCTTAAGTGTTCAACTTCATTTTACAATCAACCGGCGGAATATAACAAGCCTGCGCACGCATGTCTTTGGCATGAACAGACACTTTGGAACCATCTTGGCAAAAAAGCACTAGATTAGGCTGAAACCACTCAATTCGATCCACCGTCTTACCGGCAGGGCTGTTACTGAAATAACCTCGAATATACAAAGAGCCCCGATCTTCATCAATAATTGTAGTTTGCCAACTCAACGGCTGCTTCGCTGATGCGATGCCGCCGCACATAGTCAACGCCAGCAAGCAAAGGCACAACGCCCATATGCTTTTCTTCATTCACATATCCCTCTTCCTGTATTCCTTTATTGAGCCGCTTTCCTTACTGCAGCCCAGTCAATTCCTTGTCCTGCATAAAGATACTGATAGGCCTCTTTTTCTTCGGGATTGTTGCCGCCATAGGTTTGAATCAAAAACAGCGTCGCTTCTTTATAAGTCCGCGCCTGAGCGAGCAAGCCGGCACTGGTCGCACCGGTTCCCACATGACGGCCAGCCGGCGCCATCGTCGTATCCGACCAATTTAAACGTTCTACGTCTCCGGCAACCTTGCTCAATTGCTGCACTGCCGCTACATAGGCATCTATCTTCTCTTTATCAGCATCAAAGACATATCGCCCTTTAATAATGCCCCCGGCATGCTCTAGTTCCGCCTTCCACGCCTTGCAATACTCGCTCGTCACATAATTCAGCTCATACGTCGACCATCCGGTATTTAAATCTGCCGCAAAAGCTTGATCGATCGGGTTGTCTGACAGTTCCTGCGCCTGGGCCACGCCTCCCAGCAAAGTCATTGTCCATAGAGCCATACATAAAATTATTTTTTTCAAAACTATCCCTCCTGTTTATTTTTCTCAGCAACGCCATGTCGCCTTACGTCTTGATTCTTTTTTCCAAAGTGAACAACTCATCTGTTTTTTGCTGCATCAACTTCTGGGCATCGGCAATCGCTTGATTGTAAATATAAACGCCGATATCGGACAAGATAAACTCTAACAGCAAGCCTGCTTGGAACTCACTGAGTTCTTCTTCTCGTTCTGTGCCATAATAGCTCTGCAAGTTCGCCAAGAGCAATTTTTTAGTTTCCGGCGTTAGCGCAATTACAGCTTGCTTCATCGGCTGGCGCCCGCTTTTAAGGCTGTCGCAAAAGCATCCACCGCCGCTTCGTCAGTCGCCCAGGAGGTCACAAGGCGAATGGCGGAATGACTTTCATCCACCGCTTCCCAAACATAAAAGGAAAATTCTTCTTCCAGCTTGGCAATTACACTGTTGGGCAAAATTGGAAACACTTGATTGGTCACCGTTGGCGCTAACAGTGAATAGCCAGCTTCCGCAACAGCTTGACGCAGCCGCGCAGCCAGCGTATTCGCCCTTTGCGCCAGTTCAAAGTACAAGCCATCCCGGAACAATTCTTGAAATTGCACGCCCAGCACTTGCCCTTTGGCTAAAAGAGCGCCTTTCTGTTTCATCTGGTAACGAAAATCCTTCTTAAGTTCTTCTTTGACAATAACCAAGGCTTCTCCCAACAAAGCGCCGTTTTTCGTACCGCCGATATAAAACGCGTCCGTTAAGCGGCAAAGCGCCGGCAAATCCACATCGTTTCCCGGCGCGCAAAGAGCGGAACCCAGCCTGGCGCCATCTACATAAAAATATAAGTCCAAACGTTCGCAAAGCTTCTTTAATTCCTGCAGCTCCGAGGCCGAATACAAGGTTCCGATTTCCGTAGGCTGTGAAAGATACAGCAAACGGGGCTTGACCATGTGCTCGTCTCCATGGGATAAAACCATGGCCTCCACAGCCGCTGGACTCACTTTTCCGCCCGGCGACGACACGCTCAGCACCTTATGGCCTGTAGCTTCAATCGCTCCTGTTTCATGCACAAATATATGGCCGCTTTGGGCCGCCACGGCCGCCTCATGGGGCCGTAAAAAAGCGGCCAAGGCTGTCAGATTGGTCTGCGTTCCTCCTGACAGGAAATGAATCTGTACTTCGTCATTCTGCAGCTTCTCCTTCAGTACCGCCACCGCCGCTTGTGTATGAAGGTCCAAGCCATATCCTTCGGCCTGCTCAAAATTGCAAGTTCCTAAGGCTTCCAACAACCGTGGATGCGCCCCTTCACTGTAATCATTTTTAAAACTATACACACGCTAACCCTCGCTTCTGTTTTGATAAATATTCTATTATGTTATTCCCGCAAAAGCAAAGAAGCTCCTGCCGGCTGCATAAAAAGCAGTTACAGACGAGCTCCTTTTTCCTCACATATTAGCTATTTTTTTCTTGATTCGTCCAAAACCGGGCCACATCGCCAGTCAAAGAGAACTCCAACTGCGATTCTACTTCCAAATCAATGTATTCATCGCTTCCCGCCAATTTTATCAAAGGACGCAAGGTCAACAACTTGGAAAACTGAATAATATTTCCGTTGCGGTCATCGCCTAAGGTCACGTCAGCACCAATTAACATTTCTTTCAGCCGCTCCACTAACGTCAAGCACAAGACCGGATTCAAACGGATGTGCATCTCTTCTAAAATCATCGCTAATGCCGCTAAAACAGCCCCCTTCCCTGTTCTTGAACACAGGGTAACGTACTCATCCACTACCGCGACAATTTGCGCCTCCATGGGAATATCGCTGCCTTCGCGACGTTCCGGGTAGCCGCTGCCATCCAGACGTTCCCGATGATACAGCACTCCTTCTAATACCTTCTCCGGTAAATCGTTCCCTTGCAGCATCTGAAAGCTGTAAAACGGATAGCCCTTAAATACCGATAGTTCATGCGGCAGCAAGGGGTCCTGTTTTTTCAAAATACGCTCTGGAACCCGGATTTTGCCTATATCATGAAGCAACCCCGCCATCAACGCCGCCTTGACCCGCTCTGCGTCAAATTTGCTCCAGAGCGCTAAAAGTCCTGACAGCATCCCTACATGCAAACTATGAACAATCAAATCCTCGTCATATTGCCCCGCTATATTCAGCACATGAAATATATCCGGCTGGTGCAC
>NZ_JAQUZF010000193.1:0-3147 GCF_028691475.1 Anaeromusa sp. | reverse complement strand
AGGCGCCTCACGCAACATTAACACAAGAAGAAATTGAAGCCCTGCTGAAAACGCTGCCGCCAGATGAAACTCCGGCAGACGCAATTCCAGCAGGGCCTGTTGGCGTGTCCAGCCAAGATCCAAACGCACAAATGAGTCAGGATGACATTGCTGCGTTACTTGCTTCTATGCAAACGGAACCAGAAACAGCCGCAGAACCGGCGGTTCCACCGGCCACCGATCCCAATGCCAAGATGAGTCCAGACGATATTGCCGCTCTCTTTGCGTCCATGCAAGGCGAGCCGAAGAAAGTGGAAGAACCTCCTGTCGCAGAAGCTGCGCCGGAAGCGCCTCCTGCCGAACCAGCAGCCGATCCGAACGCCAAGATGAACCCGGACGATATCGCCGCTCTCTTTGCGTCCATGCAAGGCGAACCGGAGAAAGCGGAAGAGCCTCCTGTCGCAGAAGCTGCGCCCGAAGCGCCTCCTGCTGCACCGTCAGCCGATCCGAACGCCCAAATGAGCCAGGACGACATCGCAGCGCTCTTGGCCTCTATGCAAGATAATGAAGAAAAAGCAGAAACTCTGGCAAGTCCTGAAGCAAAAAACGAAACGTCCGTCCCCGAGGCAGCACTACCTACAGAGCCTTCATTAACAGATCCAGAAACCGAAAAAAGCATGTCCCAAGACGAAATTGAAAAGCTTCTTTCCGATTTGGGGCCGCTCGATCAATCAGAGCAAGAAGCGACTGCCGAAGCGACGCCTAAACTGGATGATACTCAACCAGTGCCTATCTTGCCCGACGCAGCAGCCGCTGCTGTTGAAGCGGCCGTTGAGGAAACGTCATCCTCAACTCCGTCTCTCCCAGGACGCTTCGCTGCCTTCTTAGTTCTACTTAAAGCACAGTTTGCAAAACTGCCTTTTCGCAAACGCGCTGCTGCGCCGGAAGCCCCAGAAGCAACCCCAACCAAGAGCAAAGCCACCGCTATCTCCGCCGGTGAAGAAGACGACACAAGCGCCCGCAAGCTCAGCTTCAAGGCGATCGCGGCCACAACCTTGCTTTTACTGCCGCTGGTAGTCCTCGCAGGCTACTATTTAGGCGTAAAGCAGCACGGCCCGGATGACGCCGCAACGCTGGCGCCCAAGGAAGCGCTGTCCCAAAAAGGCGTCTCTTTCAGTCAACAATCCTTTGTCGAAAACGCAGAGCGCGGCAATTTGGCCGTAGCCGGACTTTTTCTAGAAGCAGGCATGTCGCCGGAAGTATTCCGCGCCTTTGACGGCTACACACCTCTGATTGCCGCCTCCGAATCGGGCCGCCTGGCGACAGTGGAACTTTTGTTGAACCACGGCGCCAATGTAAATGCCATTGATAAAGACAAACAAACCGCGCTTATGCGCGCGGCTGCAGCCGGCCGACTTGATGTCGTGCGTCTTTTAATTGACCGCGGCGCCGACCTATCCCGCAAAGACAAATTAGGTCAAACCGCCTTGCGCTTAGCTGCCAACCGCAACCAAGGAGCTGTTGTGCAATGGCTTCGTTCGCTCAATGCGCCGGACGAAGGTCCAGCCGCCGGAACACCGCCGGCCCCGCCTCCGGAACTAGCAACAGCGAAGCCCTCCAACGTACCGGACAGCCAAATTGCTCCGTCATTGCTCTTGGCAAACGGCCAAGCCGGTCCCATAAAAATCGGCTTGGGCTTGGCTGGCATTCGCAGCGCCTACCCGGAAGCCAAAATCAGTCCCGATGAAATCTACATCGGTGATCGCCGCTATCAAATTTTGAATATCTATCCAGACCCGCGCGATACTACCCCGGCGCTTTCTATCACCCTCAGTCCTTCCCGCTCCGTTTTGAGCATCGACGTCTATTCCTCTACGTTCCGCACCACTAAAAACATCGGCGTCGGCTCCACGCTAGGCGAGCTGCGCCAAAGCCATACGTTGAAAGCGATTCGTTATATGGACGGCTCGTTCCTTGCTACTGCCAGCGATACTAATGTTCTCTTTGAGCTTGGAGTTTCTGTCGAATCATTGCCCACGGAGTGGCTGCAAGGCAACCCCGAAAACACCTTGCCTAACAACCTCAAAATCAGCCGCATCATCGTGCAGCAGTAAGGCATAGGGAGAGTAAACAAGAGTCGCGAGAGTCACGGAGGGCTCGCATGAGGGTTACGGGGTATGGTTTTAAACAGGAGTAGAGGGAGTAGATGGAGGGTTGCGGCGGCAATGATTGTATTTGAGACTTTTATTGGAACAAGAGAGTCCGCTATAATTATGCCGCCGTTTACACAAAAGCTACTAGCCCTTGAAAACCCCTTTCGCGTTTTTCGTGTGTTTCGCGGTTCGTTTGATGAATTCTGGTATAGTAAAAAAGAAAACCCCTTGGCAAAAGCCAAGGGGTTACATTGCAACTATATTCAAGCTTGAATGTCAAGGTTTTCTCCCAGACCAGGAATAGCCGGCATCAGCATATCCAATTCACGGCCAGCCTGTTCTGTGCCATTATCCATGGCTTTTTTCATAATGGAAATTCCAACTTGGTCCTGAACTCGACTTTGACTCATCGACATGGACAAAAGAGCGATATCCATTCGCCACCTCCTTACTGTCCAACAACATATTCCTACAATTTATTATACCATAACCGCCCCTTTAAATTCACTGTCTTTTTCGGAGGTTATTTACTATGAACACAATTACTTTGCCCATTAGCTGGGATATTCTGCAGCTTTGGATGCTGCCTGCAACAATCATCCTTATTTCTCTTTTAACGGGCATCCTTCTCAATCGCTTAGTGTCGCAGCGCTTGCGCGCCATTCCCCTTTCCGAGTCCATGGAGCAGGCCCACGAGCTTTTTGTCCATGCTTTTCGCGGCATCCCCATTCTCTGGTCCCTCATGGGCGGTATTTATCTGACTACACGCACCGTATCGCTGTCCGCGAATATCCAGCAGTTTTTAGCCAGTGCGCTTTTAGCCCTGGTTTTGCTCTCCGCTACGTTAGTAGCCGCCCGCATTGTCGGCGGTTTAGCCACCCTATATGCTAAACGCGCCCAAACCATTCTACCTACCACTTCCATCTTGGTCACGATTGCCGAATTGTTCGTATTCCTCCTCGGCGCCCTAATCACCTTAGAATCATTGGGTATTTCCATTACGCCCATTCTCACC
>NZ_JAQUZF010000066.1:0-14638 GCF_028691475.1 Anaeromusa sp. | reverse complement strand
CTGGCATTCACGAGCCAATTCGGCAAAACGCATTTCTTCAGCTAAGGGGCGGAGCTGCTCCAGGCTCGTCTCTTCGCTTAGCAAGGTAGGCTGCAGACGGGAGAGCTTCAGGTGGGAGGGATGATTGCTAACTGGCTGCGCCTGCCAAAGGGTAGCGTTGGGAATAAGGCCAGCTTCGCATAACAGCAGAAGCACGCCTTTCATAGCTTCGCTTCCGGAAGAGGTATTGAGATGGAACTGCGCCGGATGTCGCTGCCAATGCCGGATGATGGTCAGTAAGGTTTGCTTGCTGGCAGCGAGCATATCCGTGAAACTAGTTGGAGCGGCTGCGTTTATGGGGCGAATATACACAGGCAAAGAAGGACTGTAAGCGGTATGCAGCCATTCGCGCATGGCCTCTGCCGCCTCTTGGGACAGGGAGGAGCCGGGGGCTTCCGTGGGCGCGCAAGGCAGCAAGTATACCACTTGCGGCGTGATTTGACGGCATAAGGCTTGCAGCGGGCTTTCCAGTCCGGGGTCTCGTATATCGAGAAAGCTGATAAGAATGGATGTGCTGTGTATAACCATGTTCGAGACCTCCTTGGGGATAATACATATATTAAGTAAAGGGTTAGACGTTAGGCAAGGAAAACCTGCTTGTAAAAAGGGGAAAAAGAAAAAATACAAAAATCCTGTCCAGCTAAGCCGGACAGGATTTTTGTCAGTGGGAATTAGTATTCCCAGAACATACGTTGAATTTCTTTGGTGTCGTGGGTTTTGGTCAAAGCCAGCATTAATAAAATGCGGGATTTTTGAGGATTGAGAGTATCCGAAGCGACAAAGTCCAGTTCATCATCGTTGGCTTCGCCATTGCGGGCCAAAATGCCATTGCCTACGCGGGAGCTGCGGACGATAAGGACGCCATGTTTACGGGCATCAATCAAACCTTGTTTTACTTCGGTGAAGAGGCTGCCGTCGCCTACACCAGCGTGAACAATTCCTTTAGCGCCATGAGCGACAAAGGCGTCCAGGCCATCGCGGGAATTGTTGGCATAGCCATAGACAATATCTACGCGAGGCAGGTCGGTGAGACCGGTAATGTCAAATTCGCTTTGAGTCGTATGTTTGCGGGTGGATTCACGATAGAAGTAGGCTTTGCCGCCTTGCATGTAGCCGAGGTAGCCAAGCTCAGGCGCGCGGAAAGTGTCCAACAGCGAGGTGTTGGTTTTGGTTACTTCACGAGCGCCGTTAATGGCGTCGTTCAAGCAGACCAGAACGCCTTTATTACGGGCTTCTTTGGTGCCGGCGATGACGACGGCATTGTACAGGTTCATCGGGCCGTCAGCGCTCATGGCTGTCGGCGGGCGCATGGCGCCAACAATGACAACCGGTTTTTCGCTTTTTACAACTAGGTTTAAAAAATAGGCCGTTTCTTCGATGGTGTCGGTACCATGGGTGACGACAATTCCGTCCACATCATCGGAAGCCAGCAGTTCGTTGATGCGTTTAGCCAGTTTCAACCAAACTTTGTTGGTCATGTTTTCGCTGGCGATTTGCGCAATCTGTTCGCCGCTGACATTGGCTACTTTCTTGAGTTCCGGGACATTGTTAATGAGCGCGTCCACGGGAACTACAGCAGCCGTGTAGCCAACAGTGGTAGTGCTGGTGGCTCCAGAGCCGGCAATAGTGCCGCCTGTGGCAAGAATTTTTACGTTGGGCAGATGATTGTTGCTCGGTTCTGCGGCAAAGGCTACTTGCATGCTGCAGAGGAAGACTACCAGGACAGCTAAGGTGACAAGAACTTTCCGATTCATTCACTCAACTCCCTTTTTCAAATAATTTGAAATCTACCAACGAATTCAGTATACCATAAAATAAATTCATTGCGAAAAACAGAAAAACAAGCATGGGGGAAAAAATGGAAGAAACATCAAGGTATACATGTCTATTCTGGAGAGAATGTTAGTTAAAAAGATATTTTGCGACGAGACATCTTTTTGAGTTGCTCCCGGAGAAGGGGGAAAGGGGCAGGAACTGGAGCAAACAAGTAGAATCAAGAGAAAACAAGAAGCTTGTTCGCAGGAGGAAGTTATGAAAACAGATGAAAATTTTTTATTGGGCCTTTGTCAGATGGCTACGCGCGTTGCTAAGGAGGAAAATCTGCGCCAGGCGCAGCAGATGGTGCAGCAGGCGGCCCAGGAAGGTTGTCGCTTGGTGGTTTTGCCGGAAATGTTCAGCTGCCCCTATCAGGCGGCGTTGTTCCCGAAGTATGCGGAACCAGCGGAGGGAGAAACCGTAAGCCGTATGAGCGCATGGGCCAGGGAAAGCGGCGTCGTTTTAGTAGGCGGCTCTATCCCGGAGTGTGATGAAGCGGGGCGCGTCTATAATACGTCCTTTGTTTTTGACGAACAGGGAGTTTTGTTGGGGCGGCACCGAAAAATGCATTTGTTTGATGTGGATATTGCAGGGGGTACTTGCTTTCGGGAATCCGATACGTTGACCGCTGGAAACGAGTTGACTTTATGTGAAACTTCCGTAGGGGTGTTGGGCGTAGGGATCTGCTATGACATGCGCTTTGGCGCCATGGCTGGGGAAATGGTGCGGCGAGGGGCCGATTTGTTGATTTATCCGGCTGCTTTTGGCTGGACGACTGGGCCGGCTCATTGGGAGCTGACGCTGCGGGCCAGGGCGGTAGATCACCAGGTATTTGTTGTCGGGGCGGCGCCGGCCAAACTGGCGGGATCTGTTTATGAAGCATATGGTCACTCTCTAGTGGCGGATCCTTGGGGCCGGATTTTGTTTCAAGCCGATGAAACAGAGCAACTGGTGAAAGTAGAAATAGACCGCGCTGTGCAGGCAAAGGTGCGCGCTGAACTGCCGCTGCTGCAACATCTTCGGGGCGACTATCGTATTTTGCCGCAGCAGTGAAAAGGCCGCGCGGCGGACCGCCTAAAATAAAAAAGCGACTGTGCAAATTTGCTGCATAGTCGCTTTTTATCGTAGTTCACATTTTCTAGTTTAGCCGTTTCTTCTGCTGCGTTCTAAGGCTTGCGGCCAATGAGCAGCAAAAGAGCGTATAGCAAAGCTTGCGGGCGGGGCGGACAGCCGGGAAGCTTCATGTGTACCGGGATGAAATCTTCTACCTTGCCGGCTAACGCGTAAGGAGCGCCGTTAACGCAGCCTCCGGAAGAACAGGCACCCACAGTTAGAACGCGCTTGGGTTCCGGCATGGCTTCGTAGGTGCGCAAAACGGCGTCTTTTAGGTGATGCGTAACACCGCCGGTGACCATTAACAGGTCGGCGTGACGGGGCGAGGCGACAAAAGAAATGCCATAACGCGCCAAATCGTAATAAGGATTCCCCAAGGCGGCCATCTCAAAATCGCAAGCATTGCAGGAGCCTGCGTCCAGGTGCCGAATCGCCAGAGAGCGGCCGAAAATACGATGCGTTTCTTCGGCGAGCTCTTTACCTAAAGCCGTATGAAAGGCGTGATAGCTTTCCGGAACGTGCTGCAGCAAATGACGCTCGCAAGATTCCAAGCAAAGGCCGCAAAAAGTGCAGCGCTCCGGATTCCATTGCCAGTCAGGCTGCGTGGTAAGGGCGCCTGTGGGACAGGCGGATACGCAATGATGGCATTGACTGCAGCTTTCTGTTTGCTGCAGCCGGCCGCGCAGCGTGAGCGGCGAGGGGGCTGCTGTTTTTTCAGTAACACAACCGGTTTGAAAAATGGTATTTAACAATTTCCACATGATTGTACTCCTAACGGTCGAGACAAGCGTAACACAGCTCGAAGCTTTTATTGATTAAAGGAAAGTCTGGAATGATGTTTCCCGGCACCGTCAGCGGTACGGCCATCCAGTTGGGGTACGACGCAGAGCGCAGGAAGAGACGGGACAGATGACCGCTGCTGTCAATTTGCAGCCAGATGAACTCGCCGCCACGAGGCGATTCCGCCCAACCCAAGGCGCTGCCTGGCGGCGGCAAGGGCGGAATGGGCGTTTGCATGGGGCCGGGCGGCAATTGGCGCAGCGCTTTGCTTAAAAGCAGCAGACTTTCCTGGGCTTCGTCGGCGCGCAAAAAAAGCCGGGCGGCTACATCGCCTTCTTTACGCACTGGGATGTGCGGCTGCAAGGCTTGGTAAGCGCCGTAGGGAAGGTCGCGCCGCAAGTCAATATCTACGCCGGAAGCGCGCGCCGCAGGGCCGACTACGCCCAGTTCCAGGGCGGCTTTATGAGGCAGAATGCCCGTGGTTTCCGTGCGTTGGCTTAAGGCGTCATGTCCAGCTAAGAGGTCAATGAAGTTTTTTACTTTTTCTTCAAGCTGTCCTAGAAACTGCAGCAGCTCTTGCTGGTCTTTGTCATTGATATCGCGGGACACGCCGCCTGGCGTAATCCAGCTGCGCAAGAAACGGTGCCCGGTGAGCCGTTCATTCCAGCGCTGACAATCTTCTTTCAAACGGCTGCCGATGCTGACGCCTGCGTGGAAGCCGACGCCGGCGCAAAGATTCCCCATATCCCCCAGATGGTTGTACAGCCGCTCCAGCTCGCAGGCGATAAGGCGCAGCATAGCGGCGCGAGGGGGGATTTCCTGGCGGCAAAGCGCTTCGATCGCCTGGCAAAAGGCCATGGCATGGGTAACGCTGCAAGCGCCGCAGACGCGTTCTACGCCATGAAGAGCCTGGCTGACGGTGCGGCCTTCCATGGCTTTTTCTACGCCGCGGTGCGTGTAGAAAAGACGCGCTTCTAGATGCAGTACGTTTTCACCGGCTTGGGTGAAACGAAAATGTCCCGGTTCAATGATGCCGGCGTGAATGGGGCCGACTGGCGTTTCAAAAAGACCTTCGCCGCTGGCGCGCGGAACCGGGAAGGCTTCGCCTTCGGGCGGTATCGCCGCTCCCGCATCTTTACGCAGCGGAAAGACACCGCGCGCATGATGCAGTACCAGCGGTCGCAAGTCAGGATGACCAGCCGGGGACAGGCCGAATAAATCGTGAATTTCCCGTTCGTACCAGGCTGCGCCGGGAAAGATCGCAGTGATGCTGGGGAAAGAGGTCGAGGAGGCAGAGAGCGGCAGACGCAGCAGTTGCAAATCCTGCTCTTGGGCTTGGAAGAACACGGCATATATGGCATAAACGCCGTGCAGCGCTCTCTCGTCATTTGCGAATAAGGCGGACAATTGATAATCGCGCCCGTGGAGCTGAGCGGTTTGCGCCTGCCAATTTACGGGCAATACATCATGGCTTTGCATAAGGGGCACCTCCCAGGGCGATCAAAGTAGCGTCATTCAGCAGTTGGACCAGCATATCCGGCAGGAAGAGGCCGCCGATAGCAACCAGCAGCAAAGAGCCGACCAGGATGAAGCGAGTCAAATGATTTAAAGGCACGGAGTGGTGACTGTGCGGCGCCGTGCCGCCTGTGAGCTGGCCGGCATAATGCATTAAGCCGGCAAAAGCGCCTGCTAAAAGAAGCAGCAGCAAAGCCGCCAGCCAAGGGCGATCTGCGGCGAAAAGCGCTTGGAGCAGCAAGAACTTGCTGAGGAAAACGCTAAAGGGAGGCGTGCCGGTAATGGACAGCATGGCGGCCAAGAAGATCCAGCCCAGAAAAGGAGAGGTTTGTAAGAGGCCGCGGATACGGGAAAGCTGCCGCGAATGATATTCCTGCGTAATAAAGCCGGCTGCGTAGAAAAGAGCGGACTTAGTAAAGCCGTGAGTCAATACATGCAGCAGGCAGGCAAAGAGGGCGGCAGGCGTGCCGACGCCAGCGCCGATGGCGAGAATACCCATGTGTTCCACACTGGAATAAGCGAGCAAACGCTTGAGATCATGCTGCAGCAGCAAGAAGGGAACCGCCACTGCCAGCGATAAAATGCCTAAAGCCAGCAGCGCTGTTTCCGGCAGTTCCGGAGGCAGAGACGGACGCAAGATAGCGATATGCCGCAACAGTACATAAAAAGCGCAGCTGAGCAACGCCCCGGACAAAAGGCCGCTTACAGGCGCCGGCGCTTGGCTGTGGGCGTCTGGAAGCCAGGTGTGCATAGGTGCTAAGCCGGCTTTGGTGGCGTAACCAATCAGCAGGAAAGCAAAAGCTAAACGGGACAAGGGCGCATCTAAAAGGACGCCAGGCTGGCTGAGCGCGACAAGGCTTAGGGGCTGGTCCAGCGCGACGCCAGCTGTGGCTTGGGCCTGGTACAACAAAATGGCGCCGAGCATAGCCAAGCTGATGCCGACCGTGCAAAGGAGCACGTATTTCCAAGCGGCTTCCAAGGAAGAGCGGTTGGACTGGAACGCTACAAGCAAGGTGCTGGCCAGGGTGGTGGCCTCAATGGCTACCCAGACAAAGCCTAGATTTTCCAAAAACAAGGCGCTTTGCATGGTGAAAATAAACAATTGCAGCAGCGCATAATATTGGCCTAAGCGGCGAGGCTGCAGATGGCCGCCAGCTATTTCGGCAGCTAAGTACGGGCCGGAAACCGCTAAAGCGGACAGGCCCAAAGAAGCGACCAAAAGGGAGAAAATCAGACTGAGCGCATCGACATACAACCAATTATCCCAGGAGAGTGGCAGCGGGCCTTGCAGCCAAAGCCAGCCGACGGCGCTTAACGAGAGAACGGCGGCGGCTACATTGAAGCGATACAGCCACGGAGAATTTTTGAAAAGCAGTATGCTGCCTATGGCTGCTGCCAAAGGGCAGAACATGGTGAATAAGGCAAATAAATACATGTGGCTATCATCCTTTGAGATTTTTTAACACGGACGTATCTGTGGTTTGGAAGGAGTATTTTAGACGGCGCGTGAGGACTACCAGTACAATGACAGCTACCAGAAGATCCAGGAAGATTCCTAGTTCAATCACTAAAGGCAGGCCGCCGGTGATGGAAAGCCCCAGCAGATAGAGCCCGTTTTCTAATGTGACAAGGCCGACGATTTGCAGCGGCGCCTGGCGGCGGATCATCAAAAGCAGCAAACCTAACAATACTAAAGTAATGGCGGTAGAGAGAATGTCTCTGCCGCTGGAAGCGGGCAAAGCGCCAGACAGCAGGCCGTGCGAAAGCATGAGCAAGAGGCCGCCGGCGAAAAAAGACATATTGGGCGATAAAATGGGATGCGTTTCTTTTTCCGTTTTAAGGCGCAGCACCAGGCGGCGCAGGCTGTACGGGATAAGCAGCCCCTTGATGAGCAAAGTCAAAATAGCGGCGATGAAAAGATGGCTTTCATTTTGAGAAAGGCCGGCATATAAGCATACGCCGCTAAGGAGCAGCGATTGTAAAAAAAGAATGATAACTGCGGTTTTAAGCGCGGTTACACGCAGCAGAGTCAAGGCTGATGCTAGTAAAAGCATGGAAAGCAAAGACAAGAAAAGCGCCTCCTTAGTTCGATTAGAGTCTTGAAGAGAGAGAAAGTAAGGAAAAAACAGCCGACAGCGCCAGGTATTGCGGCACGCGGAAGAGGCGCATTTTGACGGTGACCATTTCCGCTAAGCCGATAAAGGGCGCTGTGAGCAGCGTTTTTAAAAATAAACCGAACAAGCCGTCGCAAGGAGCCGGCAGGACCGGTAAAAAGAGGGCGGCAAAGAGGAAGGCCAAGGTGAGTTCCCGGATCATGGAAGCCCAGTGGATGGGGGCTAAATCTTGACCTGCGTATTCTAAGACCATGGCTTCATGGATCATAGTGAGTTCCAGATGGGTATCCGGATTATCAACCGGAATGCGGCCGCTTTCTGCTAAAAGTACAGTGAAAAAAGCAGTTGCCGCGAAAATTTCCGGCAAACCAAAGGCGCGCAGCTGCGCCGTCGCCTGTAGCGAGGCGAGGCTGGTGGCTCCGGCGCTTAAGGCCAACTGGAAAAAGGAGAGCAGCAGCGCCGGCTCGACTAAAGCGGCGACGTACATTTCGCGGGAAGAGCCCATGCCTCCAAAGGCGCTGGAGACTTCCAGACCGGCGATGGCCAGACAAAAGCGGCCTAACGCCCAGAGACCTCCTAAAAAAAGCAAATCATTGCCAGTGCCCGGGAGAATAGGAAGCATCGCGGCGGCTCCTAAGGCGCAGGCTGCGTAAAGAGGCGGCCAGGCTCCAAAGAGAGGGGAAGCGCTAGTAGAGCGCAGCGGCTGTTTGCGAAAAAGACGTTGCAGCTCTAAGTAAGGCTGCCAGATCGGAGCGCCCCTGCGGTTTTGCAGACACGCTTTGGTTTTGCGGACTATCCCGGTAAAGGCGGGGGCCAGCAAAGCCAAGCCGATGGTTTGTAGGAAAAGCGACGTTGTATCCATGGGATCACCACCTAATGCTGTAATACAGGCAAGCAACTGTTGCCGTCAAAATATAAGCCATATAGAGCTGAATCGAGCCGGCCTGCATAGGACGCAGACGTGAGGCTGCGCGGAGAATGAAATGCTGCAGGGGCTGGTAAAGGTATTCGATAAGGTAGCGCGTGCGTGACAAGTGATGCTGCAAGGATCCTCCCCAATAGGGATGCGTTCCTTGGCGGAGCAGAACGCTTTGCGCCGGTCCAACAAGGCTGGCGAAGGCGCGCTGGAAGGGCTGTGCTTGCGCGGTGGCGCTGTAGCCAAAATGAGCTTCCGGCACAATACCGCAGGTCCAGGTAGGACGCTGCGCCGTTTGCCGCCGCGCTTGCAGCCAGGCAAGCAGTAAAGCAGCCAAGGCCAAGAGCCAGGCGGTGTTAGAATACGGCAGTGAGGGAAGGGGGCCTGCTTGCAGCCAGAGCAGGCGGAGTCCGTCTGCTTGCCATGTAGCTAGAAGCGTCAAAATAACCAGTCCCAAGGGAGCTTGAACAAGCGCGCCTTTGGGGGCGTGGAACTCAGAGCGCCAGGGCCTCTTTTCCGGTCCAAACACAGGCAGCGCCAAGGTCTTTAAAAAAGCGGCTGCGCTGGTGGCTGCCGCTAGGCCTAAGGCGGCTAGGGCGATGCCGGCGGGCAAGGGAGCGTCAACAGGACCGCTGCCTAAGGCTAAAATGCTTTGAAACAGCAGCCACTCGCCGGGAAATCCCGCGAAGAAAGGCAGGCCGGCGGCGCTGCAGCTGCCAATTCCCAGGCAAAGACAGACGCCCGGCATGCGGCGCCAGAGGCCGCCTAAGGCGTCAAGGCTGCCTGTGCCTACGGTATGAATAACCGAACCGACGCCTAAAAAGAGCAAACTTTTATAAAGAGCGTGCAAAAAGACGTGCAGCAGCGCTCCATTCCAGGCAAGAGACGCCAAGTGAGCATCTCCGTAGAATTGGCCGAGCAGACCAGCGCCGAGAAGCGCAAAAATTAAGCCTAAATTTTCGGCGCTGCAAAAAGCGAGCAGGCGTTTCCAGTCGCCTTCCGTGACCGCATATAGCGCGCCCATGAGCGCTGAAAGGCAGCCGGCGCCTACCAGCAGCCACCCCCACCAGGCAGCGGCGGCAAGGGGCAGAAAATCCCATAAGAAGCGGCACATGCCATAGACCGCCGTTTTCAACATGATGCCGGACATCAAGGCGGACACATGGGAGGGGGCGGCCGGATGCGCCCGGGACAGCCAGATATGTAACGGGACTAAACCGGCTTTGATGGCAAAGCCCAAGAATGCAAGCAAGAAAACAAGGCTGCTCAGCGGTCCTGGCGGCAAGCTGCCGAAGCTCGCAAAATCCAGGGAGCCGCTGGATGCGCTTAAGAGAAGAAAGGAACCTAAAAGGCAGGCCGTGCCGATATGGGTCATCAGCAGGTAGAGAAAACCAGTACGAATAGAACGTTTCTTTTGATCCTGGTAACGGACCAGGAGAAAGGAGGTCCAGGCCATGATTTCCCAGGCAAAGAAAAAGAAATAAACCTGGGCGGAGGCAAAGACGCCAGCCATGCCGGCGAGAAATAGATTCCAGCAGGAGGCGAGGCGGCGCGGCTGTTGCAGAGAACTGGTGTAAGCGATAGCGTACCAGGAAGCAAAAACGCCTACCAGGCCAAAAGGCAGAAAAAAAGAAGCTGCCAACCAATCCAATTTTAGTAATTCGGATTTGCCAGGCAGCACGGAGACAGGAAGTAAAGACATATTTGGTTGTAACAGGCAGACTGCTAGGGCAATCAGGCAGATACTTCCGGCTATGCTGCACAGATAAGCCATTCTAGTCTGGGCGGGGAGCGGTGGAAGAACTGAAAGACAGCCTAGGCTAAAAAAAGCAAGAGCTGCAAAAAATAACCAATCTACCGACACGAGAAAACACCTTCTTCATTAACATTTCCAATGTACTTTCTCAATAGAAAGCTGGATAGCATCAACATTCTATTATAAATTTCATAAAAGAACAAAAGTAGTATTTTCGTAAATTAGCGTATAAAAATGCGATAATAACGCATGAGCATAAATTTTTGAAAAAATCCGTACAGAAGCAAAAAAATACAGCTTATTAGGACGTAAAGCGAAGAAACGGTTAAAAGGAGGCGTGGTTTCTTCAAAAAAAGAACCCGCAGCGCGGAGCTTGCGGGTTGGGGCAAGTTGCTGACTTTAGAGAAAGTCCTTAGCAAGAGACTGCAAAAAAAGAAGTATATTTACTAGCTTTCCGTCGGAACGGCAAGAGGCTGAGCCGCGCGCAAACGCAGCTGTTCTTCTTTAATGCGCAGCAGCCAGTCGTCTGCTTCTGAAAAAAGGCGATGTTCAACGCCGCTGTTCACACTAAGCGGCTGTACTTCCCAGATATTGAGCTTGCGGGTCTGTTTGATGAAAAGAGGATTGCCGGAGAGACAAAACAAGGTCCCTTGTAAACGAATGGAAACAAAGGTCTCGTCATCATACATCCCGTGACTGTACGTGAACTCCTGGACTGTATCAAGGCGGATGGCCAGCAGCAAGGAGGCCTGGCTATTGCGACGCAGTTCTTCCAAAGCGGCTGCATCCCAACTGGCAGGGAGAGACGTAGTTACGCGTTCGTAAATCGGGAGTCGGTAGGCACGCTCCATTTTTTGCGTAAGCGCTGCGGCAACTTGCGGGGGGATGTCGCCGGAAACTGGAACGAGGGCAATGCGTTCGACAGGGAAAGCGCCGACTGTGGCCGGACTTATCCAGAGGCAGAAAAGGCAAAGCAGCAAAGCAAACCAACGATACATGCAAATCCCTCCTACGATCAAAATCTTTTATTTGAGAGATTTTCATATTTGACCATTCGACTTTCAAAAGCCATAAATATAGTAGCGAGCACACTTCGCGCATACTATATGTGGGGCGTTATTTTTTAAATATGGAGTTATGAAAATCACTCATTTCAGTATATCACGGAAAAAAACAAAAAATAAAATCAAATAAAATGCAGAAAAGCAGTGGTTTATAAGTGAAAAAGATAAAAAATGCATGAAAATGAGGATATATACGGCTTTTCCCGTGGAGAAGAATCTCGTATAATAAAAAACGGACACAGAAGTGTCTGAATTTTTTAGCAGCATAATGTATACATAATACGTAATTCAGAATCAAAAATAGAAAGTATCGTAGGGAGGTGGGATGAGCTATCAATCGTAAGTAAAACATTCTGCTACGTGTGGATGGTTGGAAAGAAGACAGGAGGGTGTAAAACGTGAAGGGTAAGTTGATTCGCGGTGTGTTGTGTGCGTTGATCGGTCTGGGAATTTGGTTTGCGCCGCTGCCGGAAGGCGTCAAGGTGGAGGCATGGCATCTGTTAGCCGTTTTTATCGCCACGATTGCCGCCTTTATCTTACAGCCGGTTGCTATTGGCTCTGCAGCTGTTATTGGTTTAGCTACCGTTGTATTTACAGGCGTGCTGAAGCCGGGGCAAGCGCTGGAAGGGTTTTCCGCTACGGTTATCTGGCTGATTGTAGCTGCCTTTATGTTTTCCAAAGGTTTTATAAAAACAGGCTTGGGACGACGGATTGCCTTCGTTTTGATGGAACGTTTCGGCAGCAGTACTTTAAAACTGGCCTATACGCTTTCTTTTACTGACTTGATTGTGGCGCCTTTTACTCCTTCTAATACGGCGCGAGGCGGCGGTATTATTTATCCTATTACGCGCAGCTTGTGTACCGCCTTTGGCTCGGAACCGGGGCCGTCACGACGCAGGGTAGGCGCTTACCTCATGTTCAGCGCCTATAGCGCGGTAATTATCAGCGCTTCAATCTTTATGACGGCGGCTTCCAATAATGTAGTGGCCGTGAAATTGACGCAAGACTTGTTTGGCCAGACCATCACCTGGATGGATTGGTTTTTAGCTACCTCGCTTCCAGGTGCGATCTGTACGATTTTCTTTCCTTATTTGATTTACAAGCTTTATCCGCCGGAAATCAAAGAAACGCCGGAGGCGAAGACGCTGGCGAGGGATGAGCTGCAGCGCATGGGCCCCATGAGTTCTGCCGAAAAAATTCTCACGGTGATTTTTGGCGCGGCCTTGGCGCTTTGGGCCACCACCTCAATTACTAATTTTGATTCCGCTTTTATTGCGATTGCCGGTTTGTCAGCCATGCTGCTGACCAAGGTGCTTGACTGGGAAGATGTGTTGGACGAAAAAGGCGCCTGGGATGTGCTCATTTGGATGGGCGTTTTGGTTAATATGGCTTCCTATTTGGCTAAGTTCGGCTTGATGAGTTGGTTTGCTTCGGCTGTAGGTGCGCAGTTAGCCGGGATTGAATGGTTGACGATGTTAATTGTGCTTTTCATTGTTTATAATTACGTTCACTACGGCTTCGCCAGTAATACGGCTCATGTTATGGCTTTGTTCGGAGCGTTTGCGACTGTAGCCGTGGCGGCGGGAGCGCCTGTGCTGTTGACAGCCATTTTATTAGGCGTTTTTGCTAATACTTGCTCCATGCTGACTCACTTTGCTTGCGGGGTAACACCGATATTTTTTGGCGCTGGCTATATTACTATGGGCGAGTTTTGGAAAATAGGCTTTGTTTTGGCAACCGTGCACATTTTGATCTGGCTCGGTATTGGGATGCCTTGGATGAAATTGCTGGGAATTTGGTAAAATCAAAAAAATAACATATGCATGGATTTTGCAGGAATTATAAGCGGTTTATTTGAAAATAAGTGTAACTTTTGCCTTGCAAAGGAGATTTTGGAGAGGTATAATGAACTCAAGAAAGAGGGCAGAAAAATCTGCCTTTTCAATTGGGCATACATGTATACAAAATACACAATAAGTTGTACAAAACACGGCGCTTTTGAAAAGCAACTGTGGGAGAAATGAAAAGGGGGAAATGGTTATGCGTTTAGAACATGATTTTCTCGGAGAATTGCAAGTAGCGGACGAGGTGTATTACGGAGTGCAAACCATGCGAGCCATGGAGAATTTCCGTATCACAGGCCACAATCTGGACAGCGATTTCATTGTTGCCCTGGCGATGGTGAAAAAGGCGGCGGCTAAGGCCAATATGGCGACAGGACGCTTGGATCAAACGATTGGCAATGCTCTTGTTGCAGCGGCAGATGAAATTATTGCGGGAAAACTGCATGATCAATTTCCGGTGGATCCCATTCAGGGTGGCGCCGGCACCTCGATCAATATGAATACCAATGAAGTGCTTTGCAATCGGGCTCTGGAGATTCTCGGCGATAAAAAAGGGAACTATGACCGGATATCGCCGAATAATCATGCGAATATGGCGCAGTCTACTAACGACGCCTTCCCGACAGCCATTAAAGTTTGCGCCATTCAAAAAGGACGTTTGCTGGTGAAGGCGCTGCGTGAATTGGCGGAGGCGCTGGAAGTTAAGGCCGAGAAATTCAAGCGGGTTATGAAAATGGGTCGGACTCATTTGCAGGATGCCGTGCCTGTTACGCTGGGCCAGGAATTTGCTTCGCATGCGTCGGCGGTTCGTCGCGGCGCTAAACGTATTGAAACGGCTTTGGATCACCTGCATGCCGTCAATATGGGAGCTACTGCCGTTGGTACCGGCTTAAATGCCGAACCTGAGTATATTGTAGAAGTAGTGAAACAACTGGCTGAAATCACCGGCGAACCCTTTGTTACAGCTGGCAATTTGATGGATGCCACCCAAAATACCGATGGCTTTGCGGATATCTCCGGCGCGATGAAAATCACGGCGCTGCCGCTGATTAAGATGGCTAACGACTTCCGTTTGATGGCGTCCGGTCCTCGCTGCGGTTTGGGCGAACTGAAACTGCCGCCGCGTCAGCCCGGTTCTTCCATTATGCCCGGCAAAGTGAACCCGGTTATTCCGGAAGTGCTCAATCAGACCTGCTACCAGGTTATCGGCAATGATTTGGCGGTGACTTTGGGAGTAGAGAACGGTCAGTTTGAGCTCAACGTTATGGAGCCGGTCATGGCGTATAATATCTTCAATTCGATGACGATGCTGACCAATGTGGTGCATACCTTCCGTACGCTGTGCGTGGAAAAGGTGGAAGCAGATGAAAAGCAATGCCAGAAATGGCTGGATAACAGCGTGGGTATTGTTACCGCGTTGCTGCCGCATGTTGGGTATGAAAACTCTTCGATGCTGGCCAAAGAAGCGTATGCCACAGGCCGCCCTATCCGCGATTTGATTCTGGAGAAGAAGCTTTTGACCCAAGAAGCGATGGATATTATCCTGTCACCGGAAGAAATGACCGTACCGGGTATTGCCGGCAAAAAACTGTTAGTGAAGTAAGAAACTGTTAAGCAAGAAGGTTTGCAAAGAAGCCTCGGATGACCGAGGCTTCTTTTGCGTCCTGCGGACTGCCTTGCTC